>JAAXHF010000312.1 GCA_012271025.1 Deltaproteobacteria bacterium
GGTGCGGAAAGTCCGAGGCCCAGAAGAATTTGTCCGCTCCGACAAAATCGACCACGTGCCCGAAGGCTTTTTCGTCCGGGTCACCCGACACCCAGCACTGCCGATAGAAATAATGGCTCGGCTTCTCTTTGAGCGGTACCGACTCGCCCAGCGGGCTGTCATACACGGCGTCCATGCGGTTGAGCAGATAGCCGGCCCAGCCCGCCCCGGACTCCAGCACAACGACTTTGACCCTGGGGAACTTGTCGAACAGGCCGTACTGGAACAGGGCCGTAAACGCCTGCAGGGGACCCTGCCCGCCGTGGACATTGAAGTGCCACAGCGCCCATTTCTGCATATCGCGGAAGCGCTGGTGGACCCGTTTGGCCGGCGGCTCGCCGCTGGGGTGAATGCCGACCGGCACGTCCAGCTCCTGAGCCTTGGCCCAGAAGGGGTCGTAATCCGGGTGGGCGTGCGACTTGTTGGTCGGCGTAAAAGGGACAAAAAAGGCGCCCCTGGCGCCGCTGGTGACCGCCCGTTCGAGCTCGCGCGCCGCCTCCTGGGGGTCGCCAAAGGAAATATGGGCAATGGGCACGAGGCGGCCGTCCGAGTCGGAGCAGAAGTCCACCACCCAGCGGTTGTAGGCCCGCGCGTAGGCGGCCTGCAACTCCAGGTCGTCCACATCTTCGGTTTCCCAGGCCAGCCCCAGGGTCGGATAAATGATGGCTTTGTCCAGACCGTCCCGGTCAAGCAGCGCGACCCGCTCCTTGGGGTCCATCGAGCCAAACGGCGCCTCGCCCACATAGGTCTTGTCGGGGTGGGGTTTGAGTTCGTCGCCGCTCTTGCCCATGGCGCCCGACTGGCCGAGCTGGCCGGGACGACGATACTTGGACGGTCCCCCGCCGATTTCCAGGATTTCCAGTCCGTCCCGATCTTTGCTGATACGGATCGCCCGGTCTCGATACTGGGCTTCCATGTACTTCTCCCACACATCGGGCGGCTCAAGAATATGGCCGTCGGCGTCAATCGCGCCGGAATACGGAAAACGCTCAGATGCTGTTGTCATGGGTCTCCTCCTTTGTCCGAAACATACAGCTCTTCCCCCTCCTGTAGCACGCTCGGGACGCCAAAAGAAAGAGATTTACACCAGGTGGGCCAGGGTCCGCTCGGAGTGCTTTTTCAGGGAAACGGTGAAAGGGGTGCCGCCGGTTCCGACCTGGGCCGTTGTGTCGGCCTGACCGGGCTGGAGGATGTATCTGGCGGCGTAGTCGAGGTGGAGCTGGCGGAACTCGGCCAGGGCCTGAACGCTTTCGTTGTACGCCTCGCGCAGTGCGGGGGCGCTGAAGCGGTGCCGGTAGACGTAGTCCCGAATCGCCGGACCGCGCTCAAGGCGGACAATACAGGCACGGTCCTGGACCGGCATGTAGTCGCGCAGTTCCAGCAGGTAGGCGCGCATGGCGTCCCTTTCGTGTCGGATGCCGAGGGCCGCGTCAAAGGCGTACAGCACGCTGCTCTGGGCGCCCGTCTCGCCGCGGAACTGCTGGGGCTGGCCTTTGTAGGCTGCCACGCCGTCGTAGTACATGCCGTGGGGCAGGCCGGGGTTGTTTTTCCAGCCGAACATGTACGGCCGCACCCGGTGGTAGTAGGTGTCAGGCTGGCAGCGCTCCGGCATACGCCGCAGCAGGGCCTGCATGGTCCGCAGGCTTGCGGCCAGCTCAAGCAGGCAGCCGGCCACGCCCTGGCTGTCCTGCCGCAGCACGGCCTGTTGGGCCGGGGAGAGGGCTGACAGGCCGCGTCCGGCCGCAGCCTCGATATGCACGTGCAGGGTGACGAACCACTCCTCGTCCATGCCGCCCAGAAAATTCTGAATCATGGCCAGATTGCCGACCGCGATCGGGCCATGTGGGTCGAGGCGACGCCAGTTGTGCAGCGTCTGCGAGGCGTAGGTCAGCATCGGCGGCCGGCCGAGCCGGGTCGCCAGCCCGTGCCAGGCCACGGCCAGGGGCGCGGGCAGCCGGGTGGCGATGGGCCGGTCGGGCGCGAACACGTACAGATTGGCCATGAACGACACCATGCTCATGGCCCGCTCAGCCTCCCGTTCGGTGCGCAGGGCGGCCAGGGGAAACGGGGGCAGGCGCTCCAGGGTCGGGCGGAGAGCGGTGTTCAGGGCCAGCTTGGACAGGTCCTGGGCGACCGCTTCCCACTCTCCGCAGGGCTCGGGCAGGCGGATGAGCGGGTCGGGGGTGGGCAGGAAACCCCGCGAAAAATCTCGGTCTGGTGCGGTCATGGTTCTTTGTGCGCGTTGACGACAGCCTGTCGATCTCCTACAAGGGTGGTGGGGTACATCCTGGTATCATCTCCTCCCCGCCCGCAGCAACAACCAATAAGGAGGGTTCTTTATGGCAGAGTATGATCTGTTAATCAAAAACGGCACGATCGTCGACGGCTTACGCACGCCCGCGTACCGTGGAGATCTGGCCATCCGCAACGGCAAGATCGCGGCGATGGGGAATATCACCGGCGACGCGACGCGTGTCATTGACGCCACCGGCTGCGTAGTGGCGCCCGGCTTCATGGACATCCACACCCACTACGACGCGGCCCTGACCGGCTGGGACCCCTACGCCACGCTGTCCGGCTGGCACGGGGTGACGAGTGTGGCCATCGGTAACTGTGGCTTTGGCTTTGCCCCGGTCCGGCCCGAGGACCAGGAGCGGGCGATGCTGCGCATGGAGCGCACCGAGACCATCCCGCTGTCCATCATGCAGGCCTCGATGCGCTGGGACTGGGAGACCTTTCCCGAGTTTCTGGACAGCCTGGAACGCAACAAGGTCGGGGTGAATACCGCCTCGCTGGTGCCCTACTCGCCGCTGCGCGCCTGGGTCATGGGCAATGAGGCGGCCCGCGACCCCGATTACAAAGCGAGCTCGGACCAGGTCGCGCGCATCAAGCACGTGTTGCGCGAAGCCCTGCAGGCCGGCGGCTTCGGTTTTTCGGGTTCGTTCAGCATGTCCAACCGGGACTATGACGGCGGCTATCTGCCGACCCAGGTCGCGCCCCGGGAAGAACTCCTGGAAATGGCCGAGGTCATGCGCGAGTTCAACCGCGGTTCGATTGAGTGGACCATGGGCTCGGCCCTGCAGGGCCTGGGGCTGGATTTCCTGCTGGAGCTGGCCAAGACCAGCGGTCGGCCGGTGAACTGGAACGCCATCGTGTCCGACTCCAACAACCCCGACGGCTGGCGCAAGCAGCTGGCCTGGAGTGAGCAGGCCTACCGTGAGGCGATTGTCCTGCCGGTCGATATCTGCGTGCCGATCGAGCGCGATTTCACCCTGGAGACCATGGGCCTGTTCGACCAGCTGCCGGCCTGGAATGAGGCCACCGTGGGTACGCTCGAAGAGCGCAAGGCCAAACTGGCCGACCCGGCCCGGCGTCCGGCGCTGCGCCAGGATATGGAGAAGCGGCGGCGCATGATCGTCCCGTCCAAGGACAGCGACGGCGAGCAGGGCCAGGTGGGCATGATCAACTGGCAGGCGACGGTCATCGACGATGTTCACCTGGAGAAGAACGAGCCGCTGCGGGGCAAGACCATCGCCCAGCTGGCTCAGGAGCAGGGCAAGCATCCGGTCGATGCCATGCTGGATCTGGCGGTTGAGGAAGACCTCCAGACCGAGTTCGCCATGCAGGACTCGCTCAACAGCGATGAGGACTCCGTGGGTCAGATCCTCAAACACCCGCTGACCCTGATCGGCGCCTCGGACGGCGGCGCGCACACCAAGTTCCTGACCCTGGGCCGCTACCCGACCCACTTCCTGGCCCACTGGATTCGCGACAAGCAGATCATGAGCCTGGAAGAGGCGCACTGGCGGCTGTCGACCATGCTGGGCTGGGCCATCGGCATCCGCGACCGTGGCTGGCTGCGCGAAGACATGCCGGCCGACATCGTGGTCTACGATCTGGAAAAGCTCCGGGTACTGCCGATGGAGACCATCACCGACCTGCCCAACAACGACTGGCGACGGGTGCAGAAGGCCGACGGCTATCGCTACACGATCGTCAACGGCCAGATTACCTTTGAGGGCCAGAAGTGTACCGGCGCACTGCCGGGCAAGGTTCTGCGCAGCTACGACATGGCTGCGGCCTAGGAGCCGTCACGCCTGCGTCCATCCCCTACGTCGCTTCCAGCCGGATGGGGCGTTGGGGGTGGACTCCCAACCAAAACAGAGAGGCCACGGCCGCCAGCCCGGCGGCCGTGTACAGCGCGCTGTCCCAGCCGTAGTGCTGGGCCAGCAGCGGAGTGAGGGTTGGCGACAGCGTCCCACCCAGATTGCCGCCCATGTTCATGAAGCCGCCCAGCGTGCCGGCGTAGGTTTTTGCCAGGTCAATCGTTGTGGCAAAGTAGGCCGCCACCCCCAAAAACAGGGTCCCCGCGCCCAGCGCCAGGAAGAGCACGGCCAGGTAGGGGTTGGTCACGCTGGCACTGATAGCGATCAATCCGGCGGTCAGCAGCATGCTGACAAACCCGACCCCACAGCGTCCGACGCGTTTGCCAAAGCGCTGGCTCAGGCGGTCGGTCAGCCAGCCGCCGAACGGCGCGCCTATCGCCCCGGCCACAAACGGCGCCATGCCGTACAGCCCGCCGCTCTCGACCGAAAAATTCAGTACGTTGACCAGGTACAGGTAGAACCACGACAGATAGATGTAGCCGATATAGCCGAGTACGGTGTAGGCGGCGGTCATCAGCCACAGGCTCGGACAGCTGAGCAGCGCCCGCCACGGAACCGGGCCGAACGCCGGCCCGGCATCCTCGGGTTCATCTTCGGGCTCTTCCCGTTCAGCCGCCGATGCCGGGGCAATATACTCCCGCTCTGCGGCATTGACCCACGGGTGCTGCTCGGGCCGGTCGCGAACCAGCCAGTACCACACCAGGGCCAGGACGATGCCGACGGCGCCGGCAATATAAAAGGCCGCCCGCCAGCCCCAGGTGACCATCACCCAGACAATGAAGGGCGGCGTCAGCGCCCCGCCCAGCGAGCTGCCGCTGACCGTAATGCCGACCGCCAGACCGCGTTCCCGGGCCGCAGCCCAGTTGGCGATCACCCGGTTGCCGTTCGGC
>JAAXHF010000163.1:0-356 GCA_012271025.1 Deltaproteobacteria bacterium
ATTTATGCCGACCTGGGCGTGTCCGAGTATTTTCTTTTTGATCCTCTCGACGCTAGCCTGACGCCTCAGTTGCGCGGGTTTCGCTTGCAGGGCGGTGAATATATCCCGATGGTCGGGCCTCGCCTATCCAGCGCAGCCCTGGGTTTGGACTTGGTGGTCGAGGAGGACCGGTTGCGCCTGTACGATTCCCAGACCGGGGAGCGCCTGCGAACTCATGCCGAAGCCGAGGCCGCCCGGCGGGAGGCTGAAGCCGCCCGGCAGGAAGCCGAGACCGAAACTGCGCGCCTGCGCGAAGAACTGGCGCGCCTGCGGGCGCGGCAAGGCTAGGCGGAAGAAAATGATGAATGCAGAACGAT
>JAAXHF010000163.1:364-6910 GCA_012271025.1 Deltaproteobacteria bacterium
GCCGTTCAGCGTTCATCATTCATAATTCATCCTTGCGGCCTAGGCCCTTGACCCTGCCGCCTCACAGAGGGTATGACAGGCACACATAACGGGGTGTGGCGCAGTCTGGTAGCGCACTCGCTTGGGGTGCGAGTGGTCGGCCGTTCAAATCGGCTCACCCCGATGGACAAGGCGGTTGGCTGGCCAATCGCCTTTTCTTTTTTCCGGCTTTCTGCTGAAATGCAGGCATGCACATTCTGGTGTCCAACGACGACGGTATCCACTCCGAGGGCATCCTGGCGCTCGAAGAGACGCTGAAAAGCGTCGGCGAGGTGTATACCGTGGCGCCCGACCGGGAGCGGAACGCCGTCAGCCATGCCCTGACCCTGCATCGCCCGCTGCGTATTGACGAAATCGCCCCGCGCCGCTTCGCCGTCAACGGCACGCCGACCGACTGCGTGAATCTGGCGGTCAAAGGCTTTCTGCCGGTCCGGCCGGATATGGTGGTGTCGGGCATCAACAAAGGCCCCAACCTGGGGGACGACATTACCTACTCGGGCACGGTCGCGGCGGCCATCGAGGGGGCGTTGCTGGGCATTCCATCGCTGGCCGTGTCAGTCGTCGGCCTGCGGACCGACTACCGCTTTGGTCCGGCCGCCGAGTTTGCCGCCAGCCTGGCCGCCCATGTCGCCGCCAACGGGCTGCCGGCCAACACCCTGCTGAATGTGAATGTGCCCAACCTGGACCGCTCTGAACTCAAGGGCTACCGTTTCACCCACCAGGGCAAACGTCTGTATGGCGAGAAGATCGAGGTGTGTCCCAATCCGCGCGGCAAACACTACTACTGGATCAGCGGTGACGACCTGGGCTTTGACCCCCAGGAGGGCAGCGACTGTGTTGCCGTCAACGAGGGCTATATCTCGGTCACCCCGCTGCACGTCGATCTGACCAACTATCAGGCTTTGCAAAGCATGCGGGGCACACAGCTGCCATGGCACTAGACTACACCCAGGCCCGGCAGCAGATGGTCCAGGAGCAGTTGCTTGAGCGGGGGCTGAACGACCCGCTGGTCCTGGACGCCATGCGGCGGGTGCCGCGGCATCTGTTTGTCGAGGAGCACCTACGGGATCGGGCCTACGAGGACCACCCGCTGCCTATCGGCGAAGACCAGACGATCTCTCAGCCGTATATGATCGCCCACATGGCTGCGGTATTGAAACTCGCCCCCGGCGAACAGGTGCTCGAAGTCGGTACCGGCTCGGGCTATCTGACCGCCATCCTGGCCGAACAGGGAGCCGAGGTGTACTCGGTGGAAATCAGCTCCAGCCTGGCCACCCGAGCCCGACAGACCCTGCACGAGCTGGGCTACCGTAGCGTGGAGGTCCATATTGGAGACGGCAGCCTGGGCTGGCAGGCCCACGCCCCGTTCGACGCGGTGGTGATTGGCGCGGCCGCTCCGGGGCTGCCCCGGCCGCTGCTCGATCAGCTGCGCATGGGCGGACGCCTGGTCGTCCCCATGGGCGAGGAAGACCTCCAAAGCCTGGTGTGCATCTGGAAAGAGCCCGGCGGCATCCACGAGGAGTATTGCGGCGAGTGCCGTTTCGTCAAACTTCGCGGCGAGCACGGCTGGGAGTCGGCCTGAACGCCCATGCAGCAGATCTATCTGGACCATAACGCCACCACCCCGCTGCGGCCGGACGTGCTCGAAGCCATGCTGCCCTACCTGCACACCCACTTCGGTAATCCGTCCAGCGTGCATCGGACCGGGCGGCGGGCCAAGCAGGGGCTGGAAGAAGCCCGGGAGCAGGTTGCGGCCTGTATCCGGGCCACACCGGCCGAGGTCTTGTTCACTAGCGGGGGGACCGAGAGCAACAGCCTGGCGCTGACCGGAGCGGCGCGCGCCCAGAGTCCGGCCAAGACCCATATCATCACTACCCCGGTCGAGCACTCGTCGGTCCTGGCCTGCGTCCAGGCCCTGAGCCGGGAGGGCTTCAGCCACACGCTCTTGCCGGTCGACGCTGAGGGGCGGGTACGGGCCGACGATCTGGCCGCAGCCCTGCGCGACGACACCGTGGTGGTCAGTATCGGCCTGGCCAACCCTGAGCTGGGCACCCTGCAACCGATTGCGGCGTGCAGCCGGCTGACCCGCCAGCGGGGGCTTGTCCTGCACGTTGATGCGGTACAGGCGACCGGTAAGCTGGCGCTCGATATGGAGGAGCTGGGCGCGGATATGGTGTCCCTGTCGGCCCATAAAATCTACGGACCAAAGGGCATTGGAGCGCTCTATGTGCGCCACGGCACCGGCCTCGTGCCCGTCCTGCGGGGCGGTCCACAGGAGCGCGAAAAACGGGCCGGCACGGAAAACGTGGCCGCCGCTGTCGGCTTTGGAATTGCGGCCATCCGAGTCCAGGACGAGCTTGCAGCGGTATCGGCCCGGCTGACCGAGCTGACCGCCCGGCTGTGGACCGGGATTCAGGCCAGCGTCCCGGACGTGGTCCGCAACACACCCCGCTGGCAGTGTCTGCCCAACACCCTCAACCTCAGCTTTCCGGGCGCCTCGGGAGAGGGCTTGATGATGGGGCTTGACCTGGCCGGCATTGCCGTATCGACTGGGTCAGCCTGCGCCGCCGGCTCGGTCGAACCCTCGCACGTGCTGCTGGCGCTCGGACACGACGCACAGGCGGCCAAGAGCGCGATTCGTTTCAGCCTGGGCAGAGACACTACCCGGCAGGATATTGACCGGGTCGTGGCCGTCCTGCCCGGTATCGTCGAGCGGGTCCGAGCGGCGGGGCAGACGAGCGGATGACAACGACGCCTTCACAGGAAGAGAAGAGCAGTCGCTTTTTGAGAGAGAAGACATGAGCCAGACGGAAAACCCCCACCTCACCACCCAGCCCCAGGCCACCGGCAGCGGTCGACGTGTGCTGGCCGCCCTGAGCGGCGGGGTCGATAGCGCGGTTGCCGCCGCCCTGCTGGTCGAGGCCGGCTATGAGGTAATCGCCATCTCCATGCTGCTGGCCGGCACTGCCGACGGCCACGAGGGCAGCTGCTGTTCGATTGACGACTTTCAAGACGCCCGGCGGGTGGCCGAGCAGCTGGACATTCCCTACTACGTCCTCAATCTCAAAGACGCCTTTCAGAGCCGGGTGATCGACGTGTTCAGCGAGGAATATCTGCGCGGCCGGACCCCCAACCCGTGCCTGCTGTGCAACCGCGACCTCAAGTTCGACCTGCTGTGGCAACGGGCCCGGGAGCTTGACGCCGCGTATGTGGCCACCGGTCACTACGCCCGGATTCGCTATGACGCCGACACGGCCCGCTACCAGCTGTGGCGCGGTACCGACCGGGCCAAGGACCAGTCCTATTTTCTGTTTACCCTGAGCCAGGCGCAGCTGGCCCGGACTCTGTTTCCGGTTGGGCATCTGACCAAGGCCCAGGTCCGGGACAAGGCGGATGCGCTCGGCCTGCGGATCGCCCACAAACCCGAGAGCCAGGACATCTGTTTTGTGCCGGACGGCAACTATGCCCGCTTTCTGGAGCAGCGCCTGTCACCCGAGCGTTTCAGACCCGGCACGGTGGTCGATCAGACCGGACGGCAGCTCGGCTCGCATGGCGGCATTCATCGCTTTACCATTGGCCAACGCCGCGGCCTGGGTATTGGCGGTCTTGCCCAGCCGGTGTACGTCTCGAACATCGACGCCCACACGGGCCGGGTGACGGTCGGCACCAAGGACCAGCTCCAGACCCCCGGCCTGCGCGCCAAGGATGTCAGCTGGGTCGCCGGCGCCCAGAGCCAGGAGCTGCGGGCCGAGGTCAAGATTCGCTACCGCCATCCACCGATTCCGGCTCGCGTCGTGCCCGGCCCGGACGCCACAGCCACGGTCTGGTTCCAGCACGCCTGTCCGGGTGTGAGCCCCGGCCAAGCGGTTGTTTTTTACGCCGGCGACCACGTCCTGGGCGGCGGGTGGATCGAGGGAAGCGTGTAAGCCATGCCATCAGCCGCTCTCAGAATTGGCCTGACCACCCTGGGCTGCAAAGTCAACCAGTACGATACGGCAACGATTGCCGACCGGCTCAGCGCGGCCGGCCACCGCCTGGTGCCGTTTGCCGACACGGCCGACGTGTATATCGTCAACAGCTGCACGGTCACCAATCAGGCCGACGCCGAGAGCCGTCAGCTCGCCCGCCGCGCCAAACGCCAGAATCCGGCGGCCCGGATCATCATGACCGGCTGTTATGCCCAAGTCGCGCCCCAGGCCATCGCCCGTCTGCCCGAGGTCGATTATGTGATCGGCCTCAACCGCCCGGACGATATCCTGCGGGCCGTGACCGCCGAGCTGCCCCAACCCGTCGCTGTCGGCAATGTGCGCAAAGCGTCCCGTATCGAGACCTTTGACACCTGGACCTCGCAAAACGATGACGACCACCTGAAGAGGTCGTCGTCTCCCTTTCAGGCTCAGACCCGGGCGTTTCTGAAGATCCAGGAAGGCTGCGACCTGTTCTGCACCTTTTGTATTGTGCCCATGTCGCGTGGCAAGAGCCGCAGCGTCCCCCCACGTCGCGTCCTTGATCAGCTCGACCGGCTGGCCGAGCAGGGTTTTCAGGAAGTCGTCCTGACCGGTGTCCACCTCGGCGGCTATGGCGCCGACCTCGACCCGCAGATCGACCTGACCTGGCTGGTGGCGGCCATTGAAGAGCGCAAGCCGGTCCCCCGGGTCAGGCTCAGCTCGCTCGACCCGCACGAGTTCAGCCCGGCTCTGATCAACCTCTTGACCCAGGCCCAGACCGTCTGCCCCCACCTGCATATTCCCCTCCAGTCGGGCGACGACCGCATCCTGGCCCGCATGCGTCGCCGCTATGACCGGACCCTGGCCGGCGATGTGCTCGCCCGGCTGCGAGACGCCCTGCCCCAGGCCGCGCTGGGTACCGATCTGATCGTCGGCTTCCCCGGCGAGGGCGAGCACGAGTTCAGCCACAGCTATCGTTTCCTTGAAGACAGCCCGTTTACCTATTTTCATGTCTTTCCGTACTCCGTCCGCAGCGGCACCACCGCAGCAAAGTTCACCGATAGCGTCCCCAAGCCGACCATTACCCGCCGCGCCCGTCAGGTCCGTCAGCTTGGCGCGCGCAAGAAAGCTGCGTTTGCCGCCCGGTTTGTCGGCCACACCCTGCCGGTCCTGTTCGAGCACAGCCGCGACAAGACCACCGGGCTGCTCAAGGGCTACAGCCGCAACTATCTGCGGGTGCTGGCTGCGGGCGACGATGCGTGCATGAACCGCGAGCTGCCGGTCCGCCTCAGCCACCTCGACGCCGACAGCCTGCGGGGCACAATCGTTTCCCCCGACGCGCCGCAGCCGAGCCGCGAGCCCTGAGCCCATGTCGGACAGCCAGCCATCGTACACCGAGTTCGAGGCCGGTTTCGGCTATCGCTTCCGCCGTCGCGAGCTGCTGAGCCTGGCCCTGACGCATCGCTCCTTGCCTCTCGAACCGGGCGCGGACACTAACGAAAAACTCGAATTCCTGGGCGACGCAGTCCTCGACCTGGCGATCAGCCATCTGCTCTTTGCGCGTTTTCCCGAGGCGCGTGAGGGCGAGCTGTCGAAAATGCGCGCTGCCTTGGTCAACGCCCGGGTGTTGGCCAAAAAAGCCGAGTCTCTGGCCTTGGGCCGCTGGCTGCGCCTGGGTCGGGGCGAAGAGCGCAGTGGCGGCCGGCACAAAGGCTCGATTCTGGCCTGTGCGTATGAGGCCGTGCTGGGCGCGGTCTACCTGGACGGCGGCTTTGGTCCGACACTCAGGCTAGTGGCTGACCACTTCGCTCCAGATCTCGAACGCAAACCGGCCGTCGGCCAATTTGACAGCAAGACCCGCCTGCAAGAGCTGACCCAGAAGATTTTCAAGCAGACCCCGACCTATGAGGTGGTCGAGGTCACCGGCCCCGACCATCAGAAGCGCTTTGTCAGTCAGGTCATGATTGCCGGCAAAGCCTACGGCCGGGGCGAGGGACCGAGAAAAAAGAGCGCCCACCAGGCGGCCGCCTCGCAGACCCTGGCCGAACTGCAAAACCGGTCTGACCCAGACCAAGCTTGACCCTCCCCCCGCCTCGGGGCTACGATTCCGGCAGAAGTCTGTAAACACCGAGTGAGACCACAATCAAGGAGGACACATGAGATCAGCACACATCTTTTCCGCCGACTCCCACGTTGTTGAACCGGCCGACGTGTGGACGTCACGCATGGACGCCCGTTTTCGCGACCGGGCGCCGCACATCATCAAAGAAGCCAACGGCATCAAGGGCGACTTCTTCGTGTGCGAGGGGCTCCAGCCCTTCTCGGTGTCGGCCTTTGCCGTTGCCGGGGTTGACCCCAGAGCCTACTCGGACGAGATGAACAAGGGCTACCCCGGCGTGCGGCCCGGCGCCTGGGACCCCGAACAGCGGGTCAAGGACCAGGACATTGACGGCGTGGCCGGTGAGGTGTTGTACACCAGCCTGGGCATGATGCTGTACGGCATTGAGGACGGCGAGCTGCGGGCGGCCAGCTTTCGGGCCTATAACGACTGGCTGGCCGA
>JAAXHF010000162.1 GCA_012271025.1 Deltaproteobacteria bacterium
ATCCTGGTCAACAATGCCGGCATCACCCGTCCCCAGCTGACCCTTGAGATGACCGAGGAGAACTGGGATCAGCACATGGACATCAACGTCAAGTCGGTCTTCCTGTGCTCCCAGGCTGCGGCCCGCCAGATGCGGCCGCGGCGGTCCGGCTGCATCATCAATATCGGCTCGATTCTGGGCCGTAACGCTTTTCCGGCGACGCTCGGCTACTGCACGTCCAAGGCGGCGGTTGACCACATGACCCGGGTGCTGGCCATCGAGTGGGCGCGGTATGGCATTCGGGTCAACTGCGTGGCGCCCGGCTATATCCAGACCGACATGATCGACCGGTTGGTCGAGGACAAAAAGCTGACCGTCGAAGACCTGAAGAAACGCACCCCCCAGCGGCGGCTGGGAACGGGCCGCGACGTGGCCAAGGCGGTGCGTTTTGTGGCCAGCCAGGACGCTGGCTTCATGACCGGCGAAGTGATGGTCATCGACGGTGGCTGGACCGCCTTCGGCTATTATCAGACCTGACGGCTGGCCAGCCGAACGGCTTCGGCAATTGCCTCGCGGCTGACCCGGCCAGCATACTCCCGAGAGATCCACTCCCAGTCCTTGCCCTGAGCCACACAGAAAAGGACACTTTTGACCATGATGCGGGTGCCTGTGAAGGTCAGTTGACCGTGGCAGATATCCGGGTCGGCGACAATGTAGCGCCCGAGTTCTTTTCGCGTCCGTCTTTTCATCGCGCCTTCCAGATCGACTGCACACGACCAAGCTGTCACATCTCTCCGACCTGGACAACATCCGGCGAACGAAGCGGCGAGGGCGGCCACAGGGGGCCGTCCCTACGAGGCGGCCGGTGCACCGTCCATGCGCCACGACTGGCTGCCGGCCGGCAGGTTGAACAGACGGGCCGCGTTGTTGCGCAGAATGTCTTGGCGCTGCTGCTCGCTCAGCTCGGCCGTGTGGCGGGCCAGCAGCTGTTGGGAGCGCGGCCAGGTGGAGTCGGTGTGCGGGAAATCGCTCGCCCACAGCAGCTGGGTGTGGGGCATCATGTGCAGCGAGTCAAAGGCTGTCTTGTCGTCCTGAAAGGTCATCCACACGTTGCTTCTGATATATTCGCTGGGCAGCTTGGACAGGCCCTTGACGATACCGTCCTGGGCGTTGAACTTGGCCGCGTGGTCCATCCGGTACATGTAGTGGGGCATCCAGCCCGCGTCACCCTCGGCACACACCAGCTTCAGGCGCGGATGGCGCTCGAACACGCCGCCCAGAACCATCATGCCGACCACGTCTTGGACGGCGCGGATGATGCCCAGGAAGTTGTTCAGCGCGTGGCCGCGGTGCGGGGTGGCCAGACTGCCGTCGCGTGAAGTCAGAATGTGAAAACAGATCGGCAGGTCGAGGTCGGTGGCGCACTCCCACAGCGCGTCGTAGTCGGAGTGGTCATAGTCCTCATGGATCGGTCGGCCGGGCATCATCATGCCGACCATGCCCATGTCTTTGGCCCGCCGGAAATCTGCAATCGCCGAGTCAACGCTCAGCACGGCGGTCTGGGCCAGACCCAGAATACGGTCGGGCTCTTCGCCGATCATTGCTTGCAGCCAGCGGTTATAGGCCAGCATGCAGGCGTTTTTGTAGTCGGGGTCGCGGTGCATGCACAGCCCCATGCCGATCGAGGCGTAGATGACCTCGGCGGCAAGGCCGTCCCGGTCCATATACGGAATGCGGGCGTGGCCGCCGTAGGCGCCCTCACGAATGTCCGCGAATCTACACACCTTGGCTCGCTCGTTCCGCTCGGTGACGCTGAACCCGGCGCCGTCGATAAAGCCCAGCGGAACCGGGCGTTTCATGCCGTGGACGACAAAGGCTTCGGTGCCATCGTCCTGTTCGACAATGCGCGGCGCGGTGTCGCGGTATTTGGGCTCGATGTAGTCGATGTAGCAGTTGGGCGGCTCACAGATGTGGCCGTCGGATGAGATAATGCCTGCCGGTATCATGCGTATGCTTCCTCTCTTGTTTGCTCTTTTGGGCTGAGCCTTGGGCCGCTTATCCGTCGATCATCACATTCTCTTCGGTGAACAAAATCACGATTTCCCGAGAGCCATCGGTCGCGCCCTGTCGGGCGGCCTGACCTTCGGCTGGGACAAAGGCGTTGTCCATGTCCTGTTTGGTCTCGAACCACGTCTCGGCCATCCCGTCGTAGCGCTGATCGTCTGTGGTACACAGGTTGACACAGTAGCGTTTGACGCCTTTCCACTTCATCACCTTGGGGGCGTGGACTTCCAGCCACCAGCGACGAAAGTCTTCCATCTGCATGCCTTCGGGACGTTTCAGCAGGCCGACAACTTTATACATGACGCCTCCTCTAGGGACCGAGCTTGACAGCCCTATAGCCGGCTTGCCCGTCCGGTTCAAGCCGTAGGCCCGCCCTCACCTCGACACTTTCGATTGACAGGCTTGTCCCTCCAGAAGAATAATGCCGGCAAAGGAGGGGATCAGATGCAAAAGAACAAGGTGATTTCGTCGGACGATCACATTTATGAACCTCTCGATCTGTGGACCACCAGGCTCGACAAGAAGTTCCGCGACCGCGCCCCGCGAGTCATCCCGGAAGAGGGGGACGACTGGTGGTATTGTGAAGGCATCAAGATCCAGACGGCTGCGGCCGGTGCCCAGGCCGGGCTGCGCTTCGAGGACCCGGACCGCCTGAGCTTCAAGGATAAGGTGGAGAATATCCGGCTCGGCGCCTACATCCCCGAAGAGCACATCAAAGACATGGATGCCGACGGCATAGACATGGGCCTCGTGTATCCCACCGTCGGGCTGCAACTCTACCAGCGGATTCAGGATAGCGAGCTGTTGACCGTCTTGTTTCGGGCCTATAACGACTGGCTGGCCGAGTTCTGCGACACCTTTCCAGAGCGTCTCAGGGGCATCGCCATGATCAACCTCGACGATATTCCGTCGGGGGTCAGGGAAATGGAACGCTGCGCCAGGCAGGGGCATCGCGGCATCATGATTACCATTCAGCCGTTGAGAGGCATGAGCTATGACCGGCCGGAGTACGAGCCCGTCTGGGCCGCGGCCCAGGATTTGGCCCTGCCCATCAGCCTGCA
>JAAXHF010000412.1 GCA_012271025.1 Deltaproteobacteria bacterium
CTTCTGGGCCTCGGACTTTCCGCACCTCGACCATCCGGGCAACTACATGGACGAACTCAAGGAGTTGGTCGAACCCATGTCGGACGCGACCCGCCAAAAGGTCATTGGCCAGAACGTCACCGAGGTGTACGGCCTGTAACACACAAAGGAGGAAGAGCCATGCTCGACCGTATCTTTCACGTCAACATCTGCGTGCGGGACATGGAGCGCTCGATCCGCTTCTACGAGCAGATCGGTTTCCACAAGGTCAACGACTTTACCGGCGACGACCCGCGCATCGGCGAGGGGCTGGGCGTAGAAGCCAGCAAGATACGCGGCGTGTTCATGCGCATCGGCGATGATCCCAACGCCCCGGTGCTCGACCTGGTGCAGTTCCTCGACCCCCCGACCCAGGGCCAGCCCTACGCCAGCCTGAACAACGTCGGCATCTGCCGCATCGCCTTTGCCGTCAGCGACATCGAGAAAGCCTACGCCGAGCTGCAAAAGCTCGACGTCGAGTTCGTGGCTCCGCTGACGACCATCGACGGTCCGGGAGACGGGCAGGCCAGTTTTGTGTGCTTCAAAGATCCCGACGGGACGATTCTTGAGCTGATCAGCGGAGCCTAGACACCCAACACCGCCGAAAGGAGAACAGACCCATGGCACGTATTCCGTATGTGGAAAAAGACACCGCAAGTGACGAAACCAAGGAGTTGTACGCCTCGTTCGAGCAGCAGTTCGGCATCCCCCAGGTGCCCAACGTCGTCAAGGCGCTGTCCAACAGCCCCAAGCTGGCCAGGCGCGTCTTTCCGCTGGCCAACTACTTCATGAACGAGTCGGCCCTGGACCCCCGGCTGCGCGAGCTGGCCGTGCTGACGCTGATGGACCGGCTGAACTGCAAGTACGGGTTTGTGCGGCATATCGACATCGCCGAGCGCACCGGCATTTCACGCGAGCAGATCGACAATATCGCCTCGTACCAGACGAGCGAGCTGTTCAGCGACGACGACAAGCTGATCATCCGCTACGCCGAGGAGCTGACCCAGAAGGGTCAGGTCGATGACGGCCTGTTTCAGCAGGTCCGGGATCTCATCGGACAGGACAACGTCCTGGATCTGACTGCGGCCACCGCCTTCTGGAACATGATGGCGCGGAATCTGAACGCCTTGCAGGTCGATCTGGAGTAAGCAGGCCGGGCGATCCCATGGGTCGCTCCTTCCCTGCGGCCGCACCGCCCGGACTGCTCCGGTAAGAATCTGAGCCGGATGGACCATATTGGAAAAATCCTGAAGGGAAGCGAGGAGAATGCCGACAAAAATCAGCTCAACGCCACCGGCACCGGATGAGCGAACCGCGCCCACATGGGAAGGAGACTCTCGGTTTCCGATGCAGGCTGAGTGGAGCGAGGACGACTATCTGAGGCTCACCGATCACACCCGGCGTCTGCTGGAATTCAGAGACGGACACATCGAGGTCGTGCCGATGCCGACGGACGAACATCAGCGGATCGTCCTGTTTCTGTACCGGACTGTGTATGCCTTTCTCAGGACGCGGATCGACGGTATCGTCCTCGTTGCTCCCCTCCGTCTGCGTCTGCATACAGGGCGGTATCGCGGACCGGATCTGCTGGTGTTGCTATCGGCCAAGGATAAGCGTCGCGGCAATCAGTTCTGGACAGGAGCTGACCTTGTCTTGGAAGTGGTCAGTCCCGACGACCCGCAACGGGATCTGATAGACAAACGCCAGGAATACGCCGCAGCAGGAATCCCTGAATACTGGATCGTTGACCCGGCAGCCGAGCGGATCAGCGTCCTGTGTCTCCAAGGCGGGAGCTATGGGGAACACGGCGTTTTTTTGCGAGGCATGGAAGCGACCTCCAGCCTGCTTGCGGGGTTCAGAGTGGCGGTCGCTGCTGTCTTGGACGCGGAATGAGCGAATGGCATGGTCGCATTCTTCAGTGTATAGGCTGTGCGCGGGACGTGGGCTGGAGCGGCTCATGTCAGGCTGTCGCCATGTCGTTCTGCGCTCGTCATGCCGGACATGGTCTGGCATCCAGGGACCGGCCGGCTCTACGGAATCGTGAATTGCGCTAGGGTCCGGACTCCAGACCGGGCACGAACGCTGGGCGGTCGGCCCGCAGCTCCGGCGCCGTCAGCGCCGCTCCGGCCCCGGCTATAAACAGCCCGATGCAGCCCACAAACGCCCAGTCGTAGCTTCCCAGGGCGTCAAAAATCGCGCCGGCGATGATCGGCCCGGAGGCGCCCCCGATGCTGAGGCCGATCGTGCCCAGCACCCCGGCGATGGTCCCGAACGCCTGTCGACCGAAATCATGGCCGACGGTCAGCGGCCACAGGACGATCATGCCGCCATGGCCCAGACCGAACAGGGGAATGAACAGCGCCAGGCTCCAGGCCCCCAAGAGGTCGAGATACATCAGAAAGCCGGTTCCGACCGCCTGCATCAGCAGACACCCCGCCAGGATATAGTGCGGACGCGGAAAGTGCTCACTGACCCAGCCGGCCGCAAAACGCCCGACCATGCTCATGCCCAGGCTGACGCCGGTAAGCGTCGCGGCCAACTCAAGCGACTGGCCGATGTCTTGCAGAAAGGCGACCTGGTGGGTGTAGACCGCCCCGGCCGCCATCAGGCCCAGGCAGAAGGCCACGCCCAACAGCCAGAAGGTCGAGGTGAACAGGGCCTCTTTGAGCGTCCAGTCTCTGGGCGCCGGCGCGTCCGGCGTGTCCTCCGGCTCGATAGGGTCGGCCGAGCCGTTCTGCCCCAGCGCCCGCAAGCCCTTCTCCTCGGGAGTGTTGACCACAAAGAACCAGATGAGCGGAAACATCAGGCCGAGCGACAGAACGGCCAGGGCCTGGTAGGCCACCCGCCAGTTGAACTCGGCGATCAGGAATCCGCACAGCGGCACCAGGACCAGCCCTCCGCCGCTGGCGCCGACCAGGGCAATGCCCATGGCCAGTCCCCGTTTGGCCACAAACCACTGGGTCACGACCTTGCCGACCGGCATGGGACCGATGCCGGCCAGGCCGACGCCCAAGAGCAGATACCAGCCGTAATAGCTGCTCAGACTCTCGACCGCGCTGAGGAACAGCAGGGCCACGCCGTCGATCACCGCGCTCAGCAGAAAGACGCGTCTGGCTCCGATGTGATCGACCAGCCAGCCCCAGCCGGGCAGCACCAGCCCGCCGATCAGCAGGTACAGCGAGAAGGCGGTGGCGGTTTCCGCCCGCGACCAGCCAAACTCCTCGGTCAGTGGCTTGAGAAAGGTCGAAAAGGTGTAGGTGAAGCCGCCGTCGATGATCGACACGAAAAACAGGATGGCGATAATGAACCAGCCGTAGAACACACGCTCAGCGCCGCCTGCTCCTCCACGCTCTGTCGCCTGCTCGTCCATGGCGCGGTCTCAGCCGAGTATGGCTCCTGGCGACCTGAAGAGGAAACGTGTCCAGCATCCTCATGCCAGAGGACGACACGTTTCCTCTTTTCCGCCCACAGGTGTCAGCTGCCGGACGGGAGCTGCGAGGCGTGAATGGCCACCTCCTGCCACCTCCCGTCAGTCTTGGCAAAAATAAAGGTGAAGCGCGCAAACGTTGCGCTCAGCGGACCATCCTTGGGCTTGACCGCCAGCGACATGTGGCCCCACACAATCCCCGTACTGCCGATAACGCGGCACTGGGGGTTGATCGGCGTCAGGCTCAGGCTCTCGGCGTTGGCAAAGTTCGCCTCGGCCAGCGGCACCAGGGTGGATTTTCCTTCCACCGCAAACGGCGAGAAGGGCGGAAAGGCGACGATTTGCTCGTGCCAAAAGGACGAATACGCGCCGGCGTCACGTCGGTTGATTGCGGCCACAACTTGTTCAAAGGTCCCGGCAAGGTCATCAATGTCTGCCATGTCTTCCTCCCGAAAAAAGGCTGAGAAGAATGATTCTTCTCAGCCTGTGTGTCCGCGGACCGGGCCGCAGCCCGGTCTCCGCAAGTTGTGCCTACCTGGCCGCGCCGTGACGCAGCAAGCCGCCCGGCGTGGCGTTGGTGCACACGCCGTCCTCAAAGGTCATCTCGCCGTTGACCAGCATCCAGCGGTAGCCCTCGGAACGCTGTACCCGACGCCACTCTCCGGTCGGCAGGTCTTCGACAATCTCGGTCGGCAGGATGTTCAGCTTGTCCAGGTCATACACCATCAGGTCGGCCGCCTGTCCCTCGCGCAGGTAGCCGCGGTCCCTGAAGCCTGCAGCCCAGGCCGGCATGCCGCTCAGGCGGTAGTGGCCCTGCTCCAGAGTCAGCATGCCGGCGTCACGCACCATCCAGGTCAGCAGGTCGGTCGGCCAGATGCCGGCGGTGATGAACTTCATGTGCGCCCCGCCGTCGGACAGACCGGCCATGACGTAGGGCGAATCCATCATCTTCTTGGAGTTCTCCTCACTGACGTTGAGGACGGGCGTGCGCCACTGAGTCTTGAGATCGTCGGCGACCGACAGATCGAGCAGCGCGTCGAGCACGTGCTTGTTCTCCATCTCGGCAATCTGGCCGACCGACAAGCCCTCGTACTTTTCCTCCAGATCGGGCCGGCGGACCTTCTTGGCGATAAAGGTCGGGATTTCTCCGAACAGGTCGATAGGCACCTGCCCCGAGTCATACTCCTCCTTCATCGCCCGGCGGATGTCGGGGTTGGCCAGCTTGGCCTTTCTCTCCTCGACCGTCCCCAGGGTCGCCTCGCGCCACACCTCGCTGTTGTCAAACAGGTTCCAGTCCTCAAAGGTGAACTCCAGGGGCAGGCGCACCGTGACGCCCTGGCCGAACACCCGGACACCCCGGTTATTGGCCTCCTCCAGCCACTTGAGCTGCGACTGGAACACCTCGGGATACTGGTCGTTGACCGCCACCGCGTTGAACAGCACCGGCTGTCCGCTCTCCTCAGCCAGCTTGACGTTGAAGGCAAAGTCGTACTGCGGCCCCTTGGTCGGATCGTGGATGCTGGCGCTGGCCTGGGTGTACTGGATGCAGCCCGCGTTGCGCTCGCCGAGCGCTTTGGCCATGGTCAGGTAGAACTCGTCGGACAGCACGTCCGAAATCATGGGCGAGCCGTCATAGTCGCGCTGGACCGAGGCCATGCCCTCGGGGAACAGCCGCTGGGCGCCCCAGCCAACCGCCCCGGCGTCCATGGCCTCGTGGAACATCTGCAAGACCTTCTGCATCTCCCTGTCGTTCGGCAGCCGCTTCTTGGACTCCTCATAGCCGCCCATGGCGTAGGCGACCAGGGGCGTGATCGGCACCAGCTGTGAGATGTTGACCCCCAGCGGCAGGGTGTCGATATGGTCCATCCACTGCGGGAAGGTCTCCCAGTCAAAGGCCATCGTCTCTTTCATTGGGGCCAGGGGAATCGCCTCGTTGCGCGACATCGACAGCATGGCCCGCTCGGCATCCTTGCCATGCACGGGCGCAAAGCCGAAGCCGCAGTTGCCGATCGTGACCGAGGTCACGCCGTGCCAGCTGCCGATGCTCAGATACGGGTCCCAGTGGATCTGAGCATCGTAGTGGGTGTGCAGATCGATGGCGCCCGGCGCGACAATCAGCCCGCTGGCGTCCAGCACCCGACCGCCGTCGCTGGTCTTGAGACGCCCGATCTGGGCGATCTTGCCGTCCTTGATACCGACATCGGCGCGGTAGCGCGGAACTCCGCTTCCGTCAACAACCGTGCCGCCTTTAATCAGCGTGTCAAACTGTGCCATGACTCCCTCCTGTGTGTTGGGAACGAAAAACGAACGCCTCAGTCAAAATGATACACCCGGGCGGCGTTCCCGCCGGCGATCTTGGCCTTCTCTTCTTCGGTGCAGCCGGCCAGAATATCCTCCAGAATCTGCCGGGTGCGGGGGAAGGTCGCCTCAGGATGCGGATAGTCCGAGCCCCACTGCAGATTGTCCACCCCGATGATGTGGCGGTGCTGAATGCCGAGGGCGTCTTCCTGAAAGCCGAGGAACACGTTGCGGTGGAAGTACTGGCTGGGCAGCATATCGCCCGGATAGCGGTCCCAGTAGCCCTTCTTGAACAGGTCGCGGGCGCGCTGGGTGTAGTTATAGTCGAGCCGGTCGATGAAGTGGGGCACCCACGACAGCTCCATCTCGACCGCGCCGACCTGGAGTTTGGGATAACGGGCGAACACGCCGCTGTAGATCATCTGGGCCAGCGACATACGGACCCAGTAGTCGGCATTGGCCAGAAAGGCCGGCGTCAGCTCGTCGAACACAAAAGTCTGACCCGGGCCGGGCCGATTCGTGCCGATATGCAGGCCGAGCGGCATGCCCAAATCCTGGGCGGCGGCCCACAGCGGATCGTACTCGGGCGTATCGTAGGTCAGTCCCTCGCGCGGGTAGCAGGTGATCATGGCTCCCGCCAGCCCCATGTTGGCGCAGCGCTCCAGCTCCTTGATGCCGGCCGGCAAATCGTCAATGTCGAGCATGGCGATGCCCTTGAGCTTGTTCGGGAAGGGCTTGCAGAACTCGGCCAGCCAGTCGTTGTAGGCGCGGAAGATGGCCGTCATGAGTTCGCTGTCCGACATGGTGAACAGCAGCAGGCCGACCGTCGGATAGATCACCCCGCCGTCCACCCCGTCCAGCTCCATGTCCTTGACGTGCTCCTCCGGCAGGTAGCCACCGGGCCGGACGTTGTCCATGGTATCGGCGCTGCTGAGCTTCTCGGGTTCCTCAAACCGCCGGCCGGTCTGGGCTCCGGCAAAGGCGCCCATGACCTTGCGACCGTCGCAGAACCACCAGTCGCCCCCGTCGTCGAGACGCCGCACCTGGGGGGCGCGCTCGCGCCACTTGGGCTCAACCCGCGTCGCCCACAGGTCGGCCGGCTCAAAAATGTGATTGTCCGAGGAGATGATCCTGTATGTGTCCGTCATAGCCTCTCCTTGTGTGTGGTCGAAAACGTCGGGGCGGTTGATGAACCGCCCCGACTGTGTCCGGACTCCCCCAAGCGACTCGGACGGCGGGTCGGCTACAGTTCGGGCGGGGCCAGAATCGTGAAGCCGAAGAACGGGTCGCTACCGGTGCGCAGGGTATGCGGCGCCCCGGCCGGAATCATCAGCACGTCGCCGGCCTTGAGGTCCTGCTCTTTGCCCGACACCCGGGCGGTTGCCCCGCCGTCAATCACATAGATGATCTGATCACCCTTGTGGGTGTTCTCAGTGTCGTTGCTGTAGTTGGCCGGCAGATTGAACACCACCGTCTGGCTCTGTTCGGTTTCCTGGAGCTTCTGGACCGATTGATCCTTGAAATCGAACACGTTGGCCACGTCCAGACCGTCCGTCCCGTTGGCGGCGCCAAGTTCGTTCATCTGGGCCTCGAACAGCTCGTCCGAAATCAGCCCCTTCCGATATGCCTTGAGGAGTTGTTGCACCTCAAAATCCTGTGTTGCCATACTGCGTCTCCTTTCTCTGTATACTTACCTCCGCCATACTCCCGGGGCAGGGCAAAAGTCAAGACTTCCCCGCTTGCCACATCGACATGCCTTTTGGCGATTCCTGAAAACCGGCCCTTTTGTTGTTGTCCCGGGATGAAATTTCTCTTGCTCCGAAGGGAGCAAAAGGAGTAAAGGGGAGAGAGGATCGGCTGCCGGTTTGGGCGCCGACCGAAGGAGCACGGGCAAGCGTAAAGGAGGGAAGCACGATGACAGTCTATCGGGTGATTTCAGCCGACTCACACTTTGTTGAGCCGCCAAGCATCTGGGCCGAGCGCATGGATGCCAGATTTCGGGACCGGGCGCCGCATACAGTCCAGGGACATGCGGGCCAAAAAGGCGAGTTTTTTGTGTGCGAGAATATTTCTCCCGTTCCCGTGGCCGGCTTCTTCGGCTCGGGCAAAAGCGCGGAGGAGTTGCCGGAGCACCGCACGCGGGGGTTCGAGGTCGCGCCCAAAAGCGTCTGGGACCCGGCCGAGCGCCTTAAAGAGCAGGATATCGATGGGGTGAGCGCGGAGGTCCTGTACACCTCTATGGGCATGCTGCTGTTTGGCCTGGACGATGGGGAGCTGCGCACGGCCTGCTTTCGCGCCTTTAACGACTGGGCGGCCGAGTATTGCAGTTACAACCCCACCCGCCTGATCGGGACGGGCCTGGTGACCCTGGAAGACATTCCCGCCGCTATTGAAGAGCTCGAACGTATTGCCCACAAGGGACTCCGCGGAGCCTTGATCTGGGGCTCTCCACCGGACGACCGGCCGTACAGTCTGCCCGACTATGATCCGTTTTGGGCAGCCGCCCAAGACCTCGGGATGCCGCTCAGTCTGCACATCCTGACCGGACGCGGCGGGGTGCGGTTTGACCCGCGCCGCGTGCTGTATCGCTATATGCGGATGCCTCAGGAAATCCAGCTCACGTTTGCCGACCTGATCGTCGGCGGTGTGCCGGAGCGCTTCCCGCGCCTCAAACTGGTATCGGCAGAGAACGACATCTCCTGGGTGCCGCATTTCCTGTACCGCTTAGACCATGCCTACGACCGGCTGCGACACCTGCAAGGCTTGACGCTACCCATGCTGCCGAGCGAGTACATGAAGCGCAACGTGGTGGCGACGTTTCAGTTTGAGACGACCAACGTGGACTTTACCCGCCAAATCTTCGGGGCGGAGCACATCGCCTGGTCTTCGGACTATCCGCACACGGACTCCACCTGGCCGCGCTCCCAGGACATGATTGCCGAGGCCTTCGCCGGGATTCCCGAAGAAGACGTACGGAAAATCGTCGGTGGAAACGTCGCCCGGCTGTACGGGGTCAATTAGCAGCTGCCAGCTCTGATACGGCTCTTGCCTCACCTCCCGATTGTGCGTACCTTGCCGGCTCGGTCAGGTGCCCTTGGCATCTGGCCGGTACAGGAACGCTCTCATTGAGAATGGACATGCGGAAATTTCGTCTTTCCCCGGCCTACCATACGGAAACGATCGTGTTCGGCTCTCAAGGACCGGCTCTGTCGGCCCTGCGCATCGGCCAGTGGGTAGCCTACATGAAGGAGCAGGGCATCAGGCGCGTATGCTGCCTGCTGCACCAGGACCAGCTCCGCGCCTACCGGGTAGACCTGCTGGCCGCGTACGGCGAAGAGTTCGGGCCGGACAATGTGTGCTGGGCGCCGGTCGCCGACTATCACCTGTGCGATGTGGGTCTTCTCAAAGAACGCATCCTGCCCTTTCTCAAGGAGTCGGACCACACCGGCCAGCCGGTCGTCGTCCACTGTCAGGGCGGACGTGGGCGGGCTGGGCAAATCCTGGCCGCGTGGCTGATCTTCGGCCGCGGCTTTCCGGTCACCGACGCCATTGCCGCAGTCAAGGAAATGGGCCGCAATCCCCACGAAGCGGCCGACTGGGGCAACGCCGAGCCCGAGGACTTGTACACCCTGCTGGAAGCCTGCCAGTCCGGCCCGATTGTCTAGCGCGGCGTGCAGAATGAACGTTCGCTCAGCACTTGACAGTCCCTGGTCGAGTGGGCCATGCTGACACAAAATCGCAACACAACAATCTCAACAAGGAGGGAGTTATGGCTGAGTTTGATGTCATTATTAAAGATGGCACCATCATCGACGGCACCCGTGTCCCGCGCTACAAGGGTGACCTCGGCATCAAGGATGGGAAGATTGCCAAGATTGGCCGTCTGAACACCAGCGATGCCAAAAAGGTGCTGGATGCCAGGGGACTGATTGTCGCCCCGGGCGGTATCGACCTGCACACCCATTACGATGCCCAGCTGCACTGGGACCCGTATCTGACCATCTCCAGCTGGCATGGCGTGACCTCGGTCACCATCGGCAACTGCGGCTTCGGCTTTGCCCCGGTCCACCCCAAGGATACCGAGCGGGCCATGCTGGCCCTGTCCCGCAATGAAGCCATTCCCATGGAGCCGATGCAGGTATCCATGGCCTGGGACTGGGAAACCTTTCCCCAATACATGGACCGCATCGACGCCCTGCCCAAAGGCATCAACGTCTCCCATCTGTTCCCGCTCGGACCCGCCGTCGCCTATGCCCTGGGCAGCTTTGAGGAAGCCAAAAAGCGCTTTCCGAACGAAAAGGAAACCCAGGAGATCATCCGCCTGATGCACGAGGCGATGGATGCCGGCGCCAACGGCTGGTCGTCCCAGCAGTTGGTTCCGGGTGGCTCGTCGTCGGTTCAGCGCGACTTTGACGGCACGCCGATGATCACCGACATGCTGCCGGACGAGTTCTATCTGGCCATGGCCAAGGGGCTGAGCCAGCGCAACGGCGAGGGCTGCATCCAGTTCACCCGCTCGACGGTCGGGGTCGATGATCCCCGAGCCGGCATGCACAACGACTTTGATTTCAACGCCCTGCTGTCCGAAGAGAGCGGCTGTTCGGTCCTGTTCAACGCCATTGCCGTCAACGACAAATATCCGTATGTCTACCGGGCTCAGCTGCGCTGGCTGGCCGAAGCCAACAAGAAGGGCACCCAGATCTTCGGACAGGCGGCAACCGCCCGCGCCCCCAACCGCATCACCTTCGAGGACTGGAACCTGTTTGACGACAGCGAGGCGTGGCGCGAGGCGACAACCGGAACGGTTGAGGAAAAGCGCGTCAAGCTGGCCGACCCGCGCCTGCGGCAGATCATGCGCGAAGAGTACGACGCCGGCACCAAGTCGCGTGACTTCCTGTTCGGCGAGCTGACCGAGTTCATCGCCCGCAAGGTCCACAACCCGGCCATGAAGGACACGTACGAGGGGCTGTCGGTTGCCCAGATTGCCGAGAAGGAAGGCAAGCACGTCATCGACGCCATGCTCGACGTCTCGGTCGCCGACAACATCAAGACCGAGTGGGCCGGCCCGGTGCTCAACCAGGACGTGGAGAACTACCGCGAGATCATGGCCTCGCCCTACACCCTGCCGGGTGTGTCCGACGGCGGCGCCCACATCAAGTTCATCACCCCCGGCACCTACTCGACCGACATGCTGACCTGGATGGTGCGGGACTCCGAGATCATGACCCTGGAAGAAGCCCACTTCCGGCTGAGCGGGCTGACCTCGTGGGCCGCCCGGATTAAAGACCGGGGCACGCTGCGTGAGGGCATGGCCGCAGATGTCATCGTCTACGACCTGGAAAACCTCAAGATCCTGCCCTCAGAGGTCACGCACGATCTGCCGGCCAACGAGTGGCGGCGGGTCCAGAAGGCCGAAGGCTATCGCTGGATCATGGTCAACGGTGAGGTGACCTTCGAAGACGGTCAGTGCACCAACGCGACGCCGGGCGCCCTGCTGCGCAACGGCGCGGCCGCCTAAACGGCTGCACACGCAGAGCCTGAGCAATAGCCCGGGCTCTGTCGGCAACTGCTCAGACAGTTCGGGGCTGAGGAGAGCTTTTCTTCTCAGCCCTTATTTTTCAAGGATCCTCCCCTGTCTCCAGCAATGAGGACGCTGATTCGTGCTCTCCGCCTCCGCCGCTGGCTGGCCGCTCTGGCCGTACTGCTGAGCGTCCCGGCGTTCGCCCAGGAGCCGCCGCCAACCATCGAGGCGAAGACGGCCGGAATGACTGCAATCTCCGGGTTCATTCCGCTCTACTGGGACGCGGCGACGGGAAAGCTGTACCTGGAGTTCGGGACGCTGGAGGAGGAATTCCTGTATCAGGTCTCGCTCGCCTCGGGGCTGGGCAGCGCTCGGGTGAGACTCGACCGCGGTCAGCTCGGCATGAACGCCATCCTGCGGCCGACCCGGATCGGCCCGCAGGTACTGCTGATGGAGACCAACTACCGCTACCGGGCGGTCAGCGACAACCCGGACGAGGTGCGGGCGGTGCGGGACGCCTTCGCGCCGTCGGTCCACTGGGGGTTTCCGGTCGCGGCCGAAACCGGCGGTCGGGTGCTGGTAGACGCGACGGATTTCTTCCTCCGGGACACCCACGGGGCGGCGGCCCGGATTGAGCGCGCCGGACAGGGAACCTTCGCCGTGGACCGGGACCGGAGCGCCTTCTATCTGCCGCGCACCAAGGGCTTTCCTGACAATACGGAGATCGAAACCCTGCTGACCCTCACCAGCGACAGTCCCGGCGAGCTTGTTTCCAGGACCGCGGCCAGCGGCGAGGCGGTCACTCTGCGCCAGCACCATTCGCTTGTTCGCCTGCCGGAGCCGGGCTTTGAGGTCCGGATCGCAGATCCCAGGATCGGGGTGTACGGCCCAACCTTCACCGACTACGCAGCCCCGATTGACCAGCGGATGACGGTGCGGCTCGCCGCACGCCACCGACTTCAGAAGAAGGATCCGACAGCCGACCGTTCCGAACCGGTGGAACCCATCGTCTACTACCTCGACCGGGGCGTGCCGGAGCCGGTGCGAAGCGCGCTGCTCGACGGAGCGCGCTGGTGGAACGAGGCATTCGAGGCGGCCGGCTTCATCGACGCTTTCCGGGTCGAGCTGCTCCCCGAGGGAGCGGATGCGCAGGACATCCGCTACAACATGATCCACTGGACGCACCGCCGCACGCGCAGCTTTTCCTACGGCAGCTCGGTGCAGGATCCCCGCACCGGAGAAATCATCAAGGGGAATGTGAACCTGGGCAGCCTGCGGCTTCGCCAGGATCACCTGATCGGCGTGGGTCTCGTGCCTCCGTACGACGCCGCGGCCGGGAGTCTCCCGGCCGGTCTGCCCCCGGAGCCGGAGGGACCGCATTCCTGCGGACTGTCGGAGGTGCCCGGCTTCTCCTACCTTGCCCAGGTGAGCGAGGGGACTTCAGCGGTCGAGCTGGCGCTGGCTCGGGTGCGACAGCTTGTCGCCCATGAGGTGGGCCACACCCTCGGCTTCCCGCACAACTTCATGGCCTCGACCTACGGAGGCCGGGCGAGCGTCATGGACTACCCAGCGCCGCTCGTCGTCCTCAAGGACGGCCGGCTGTCGCTCGACAACGCCTACGGGGTAGGGGTCGGTTCCTACGATGTGCTCGCGGTGCGCTGGGCCTATGGGCACTTCCCGGCGGATGAGACGGCGGCCGCCCTCGACGCGATTGTGCAGGAAGGGCTGAGGTCCAAAACCCTGTTCATGGCCCACAACGACAACACCATCGGTGCCGGGGCGCATCCGCTGACCTCGGTATGGGATAACGGCGACGATCTCGTCCGCCATCTGGAGCGCGAGATCGAGATCCGGCAGGCCGGTCTTGACGCCTTCGGAGAAAAAGTCATTCGACCCGGCGAGGCGCTGTCGCTGCTGGAGCCGGTACTGGTACCGCTCTACCTGCACCACCGCTTCCAGATGAAGGCGGCCATGAACACGATAGGCGGCCAGGAGTACTCCTATGCCGTGCGGGGCGATGGACAGCGTCCGGTAACACCATTGCCCGGCGACCGACAGCGCTACGCCCTTGAGGTCGTGCTCCGCACTCTGGAGACGGATTTTCTGGCGCTTCCGGAGCGGATCGTGGAGATGATCCCGCCGCCGGCCTACCGGGAGGCGGGCGGAGAGACGTTCGACGGCCACACCGGCCTCGTCTTCGATCCTCTCGCTGCGGTGGACAGTTCGGCGGATTACACCGTCCTGCTGCTGCTCCATCCGGAGCGGATGGCGCGCCTCGTGAACAACCACGCGATGGACCCGGAGCAGCCGGGGCTCGGAGAGGTGCTTGACCGGCTGACGGAGAAGACCTGGGGCGCCGAGGAGCCGGCGGACAGCTACCGCCGCGCGGTCCAGGACGCCGCCGAGCGGAGCGTTCTGAACGGTATGCTGCGGGAAGCAATGAACCCGGACAATCCGGCCCGGGTCCGGGCGATCATTGAGGATCGGCTGACGCAGCTCGGCGGCGTGCTTACCGAAATGGGCGACCCCAGCCCGCACGAGAAACTGGCGGCCGCCGACATCCGACGCTTCCTCAACCGGAGGGAGAGCCTCGACCCCAACGCACGGCGGCCGGCACTGCCACCGGGTGCGCCCATCGGGGCGAACGCTTCTGGAGTCTGGCCACGGCCCCGGCGCTGAGACACATCGCCCGGCGCATTCTTCAGCTTCAGAATTGAGAGGAGGACTGGCCGATCTCGCTCGCGCGGAGAACGGTTATTCCAACAAGTTCTTTGTCCCGGTAATAGTAGATCAAGTCAGCGTCCATACGAAAAAAAGGGCTGATTTCAGCCCCTTAGAGTTGAAACAGCGCCAAGCCCTCTTCATCTACCTCTGCACGCACGACCCTGAGACCTTCCTGGGAGAGCCGGGGCAATACGAGCTGGAGTGCCGTATCGAACGATGGGGCTTCTATTGTACAGTTCGCAACCGGCGTTCCAGATAGCGTTGCGAGTGTGAAATCCTGTACACCTGCGGGAGCAGGCCCGCCCGCGCCAAAGTACCCATAGAGCCGATCGACCGTATCCAGATCAGGTTCAAGATCGAGAATAAGCGTAAATTCATACAGGCGTACAATATCGGACATTTCGTTTATGCTTATTCATCAGACAGGCTGGCGTAGTACTCGTTGAGCGAGCGGAGCAGTTCGGGCCGGTCGCTCTGGAACAGGCTGCGCCCCAAACGCTCGGCCACAGCCGCAGCCACATGGCTGGCAAACACGTGGTAGACCAGGGGCGAAAACTCCTCGCGCGTCTCGCCCGGTACGGGTAACACGGTGTGGGCATGGCGGGTGACCTCGCTATCGTCCGGGTGGGCCACGGCAATGACCCGCCGACCCAGACCGCGTGCCGTGGCCGCCACCTCGCCCGCCCGCCAGTGGGAGCGGCCCGGCGGGGCGATCACAAAAACGGGCATATCAACCGGGTAGGCAAAGCGCTCAACGTGCCACCACTCTTCCAAATCCTGGCCCATGGCGAAAACACCCGCCGCCTCGACCAGCTTGGCCGCGCCGAAGAGCGCGGTGCCGTAGCTCGGTCCACTGCCCAGCATGACCAGCGTGGGAGCAGCGGCAACAGCCTCCGCCACCTGCTGACAAGGCTCCTTCACGGCGGCGTTCGTGGCGTCCACAACATCGGCCAGGGCGACAAGCTCCTGGCACAGGGCGTCCGCCTCGGGCTGGGACTGTTTACTCCGCATTTCGCCCAGCTGAATCGCTACCAGCAGCAGCCCCAGCAGGCTGGCCTGATAGGTGCGGATGCCGGGCGAGCGTTCTTTTTGGGGCAGTTCGACCACAATGGCGCGGTCCGCCGCTCGGGCCACCGGGCTGTCGGGCGTTCCGGTCACGGCCACGCTGAGCGCCCCGTGGTCTTTGGCGCGTTCGATGGCCTGCACCACGCGCTGGGTGCCGCCCGAGGCCGAGGTCGCCAGCACCAGACTCTGCTGGCGCATCCATTGTGCGCCATAATCCACAAAGCGCTGGGCGCTCATCGGACGGCAGCCCACATCGGCAAGCGTCTCAAAAGCCATCTCAAGCGCACACGAGGCGTGGTAGGAATCCCCGTCCCCGGTCAGGTACACGTTCTTGACCGCCGCCCACTCTGCGGGGCTGAGGACAGTTCCAATCTGTTGCGCAAACGGGCGGGTCAGCTGACGCAGGTCGCCGGCCAGGCCGGCCAGCTGTCTCAGCATCACCTCGAACGTGAGCGGTTCCACAGAAGGCATGGCGCTAGCCTTCCAGTCCCCGCACGATATCGACATAGGTCTTCACCCGCTCAATATCGATCTGTCCGCCCCAACCGCCGCGCTCCAGGCAGGTACCCACAAACGCCCCGTCCGCAGCCGCCATCAGCCGTGGCGCGTTCTCGTGGTTGGTATAGCCGGCCAGAATGACGGGCAGTCCAGGCATGCTTGTGCGCACCGAGGCGATCATCTCCAGCGTGGTGTTTTCATCGGGACTGCCCAGGGACACGGCATCGGCCCCGACATACTTTGCGCTACGCGCCACCTCGGCCACCGGCTTGGCCTCGCCAAACCATTTGAACTGCATGGAGTCCACCTCGGCAATGACTTTGACCCCGCCGGCGTTGATCCGTTTGCGATACTCCATCACCTCGAGCGGAGTGGCCTCGACCATGCCGTGGGCGGTGAGCGTCATACCCACCACCGCCCCGGCCCGAATAAAGCTGCCGCCCGCCACCTTGGCCACCGCCAGCGAAGCCTTGAGCGCGTTGCGCATCAGCTGCACCCCGACCTGGAACTCGTCGCCCGTGGCCTGCACGATAGCCTGAACGATCAGGCTCATGGCGGCCGTGCGGGCCGGGTCGGACTCGTCTTTCACGCTGTAGATGCGATCCACCGTCTGGACCAGACAGCCGTCCGCCCCACCGCCGTACAGCGCCCGGGCCGACTGCACGGCCAGATCGAGGGTCCGGCTGAAACTACCCTCCTCATACAACAGGGTACCGGGCAGCGGTTTCAGGTGAATCATGCCCAGCACGGCCTTGCGTTTGCCGAGGCTGGTAAACTCTCCCATGTTCGGCTCCTCCACCTTGCGCCCGGCGCCCACAGCCTCAGGCTGCCCGGCCATGGCGCAGCAGTCTGCCGGGCGTGGCCCCGCTGCACTGGCCGTCGGTGAACGTGACTTGGCCGTTGACCACAATCCACCGATAGCCGGTCGCCTTTTGCACCCGCCGCCACTCGCCGGTAGGCAGGTCGTGGGCAATCTCGGTCGGCTCGATGCCAAGCTCGGCCAGATCGTACACCACGATATCGGCCGCCATACCGGGCCGCAGCGTTCCCCGGTCCTGAAAGCCGGCCGCCCAGGCCGGTAGACAGCTCAGCCGGAAATGCGCCTCTTCCAGAGACAGGGCCTGGGTGTCGCGCACCATCCAGGTCAGCAGATCGGTCGGCCACACCCCGGTAGTGAGGAATTTCATGTGGGCGCCGCCGTCGGACAGGCCGGCAATCGTGTACGGCGAGTCCATGACCTGCTTGTGGTGCTCGACCTGGACGTTCAGCAGCGGGGTGCGCCACTCGGTCTTAAGATCGTCGGCAACCGACACGTCGAGCAGGGCGTCGATGAAGTGCTTGCCCTCCTGCTGGGCAATCTGGATGACCGACAGCCCCTCGTATTTGTCCTTGAGGTCGGCTCGAAACACCTTCTTGGCAATGAACTGGGCAACCGCGCCGAACAGGTCAATCGACACCCGCCCCGAGTCATACTCGGCCTTCATCGCCTGACGGACCTCGGGGTCGGCCAGCTTGGCCCGTTTTTCCTCAAGGGTGCCGACCGTGGCCTCGCGCCAGACCGGGCTGTTGTCGAACAGGTTCCAGTCCTCGAAGGTAAAGGTAAACGGCGCCCGGACGGTGGCCGCCTGGCCAAACACCCGCCGGCCCCTGGCGTTGGCCTCGGCCAGCAGCTTGAGCTGGGTCTGGTAAAAGATGGGCAGCTGATCGTTGGCGGCAATCAGGTTGTACAGCACCGGCCGACCGCTCTTCTCGGCCAGCTGTTCGTTAAAACCGAAGTCACGTTCCAGCCCGGCCAGCAGATTCTGGAAGCCCTCGCTCAGGTCCCCACCGGCTTGGGTGAACTGGATGCAGCCCGCCCGGCGCTCACGCAGCACCGCCGCCAAGCTGAGGTAGAACTCGTCGGATAACACGTCCGAAATCATGGGCGAGCCGTCATAGTCGCGCTGGACCGCCGCCAGGCTGTCGGGGAACAGGCGCTGGGCGCCCCAGCCGACCGCGCCGGCGTCCATGGCTTCGTGCAGCAGCCGCTGAATGGTCTGGACTTCCGTGTCGTTCGGCAGCCGTTGCTTGGCCTCCTCAAAACCGCCCATCACATACGCCACCAGCGGGGTGACCGGCATCAGCTGGGACAGGTTGATGCCCAGCGGAATACGGTCCAGGTGATCCATCCACTCGGGAAAGGTTTCCCAGTCAAACGGCATGCTGGCCTGCATCGGACCCAGCGGAATGGCCTCATTGCGGGACAGGGACAGCATGGCCCGTTCGGCATCCTTGGCGTGCACCGGCGCAAAACCGAAGCCGCAGTTGCCGATGGTGACCGAGGTGACGCCGTGCCAACTGCCGATGGAGCAGTACGGGTCCCAGTGCAGTTGGGCGTCGTAATGGGTGTGCAGATCAATCGCGCCGGGAGCGACAATGCAATCCGCAGCCTCAAGCACCTGAGCGGCATCGCTGGGCTGGAGTTGCCCGACTTCGGCAATCCTGCCGTCCTTGATGCCGATGTCGGCCTGGTAGCGCGGGACCCGTGTTCCATCGACAACCGTCCCGCCTCTGATGACCATGTCAAATGCCGCCATACCGTCCTCCTTGATTCGTGCTGCAGAGTATAGAAGGCCCCAGGGTAGCTGATATCCGGTCCCGGAAAAAGCTGGGGGCAACTGCGGGAGTGTCCCCGTTTGCACTTCTTTCCTGGAGGAGGGGGATTTTCCGGGTGAGCGAATTGGCGTGAGAGCAGGCTGCTGTGGGCTATACGGGGCAAGCATTCCAAACTGAGACATCACCGTATGCGCCCTACTCTTGCCAGCCCCCGGCTCGGCGGAGTAATGAACACAGGAGCACCAGCATAAGGAGGATCTCATGGACATTGGCGTATTCTTTTTCACCTCGGCCGAGTCGGCCGACCCGGCTGTGGTGGCCAAAAAAGCCGAAGACCTCGGCTTTGCCTCAATCTGGGTCCCGGAACACCCGGTGCTGCCGGTCCACACCACCACCGGCTACCCGGCCGCGCCCGACCGGCCCATTCCGCGCACGGTCGGCATTATCTCCGACCCCTTTGTGTCCCTGGCCCGGGCCTCGGCCACGACCAGCACGATCAAGCTTGGCACCGGCATCTGCCTGGTGCCCGAGCGCAACCCTCTGCTACTGGCCAAAGAGATCGCCACCCTGGATCACTACTCCAACGGACGTTTTCTGTTCGGCATTGGCGCGGGCTGGCAAAAAGAAGAATGCGAGGTCATGGGCGGAGATTTTCCGCGCCGTTGGACCCAGACCCGGGATTCGGTGCTGGCCATGAAAGA
>JAAXHF010000739.1 GCA_012271025.1 Deltaproteobacteria bacterium
TGTAGCAGTGCTCATGCGGCCTGCCGTTCAGCACGCCGAGGTGCGACGGACCGAAAGAGTAGGGCGAGATATCGACCAGCACCCGGTCGATATTGTGGCCGGCCTGGCGGGCGGCCAATACCCCGGCCCCAAAGGCGACACACAGCTCGGGCTGGAGGTCCTGGTGAGGGACGAGGCCGGTCCGGTCTTCGAGCAGCTGGGCGACCAGCGGGGTGCGGCTCGCGCCGCCGACTAGCAGCACGTCGTCAACCTGGTCCGGCCGCTTGCCCGCGTCGCTCAGCGCCTGGTAGACACTGTCCAGGGTGGTGTCCAGCAGATGCCGGATCAGCCCTTCGTAGTCAGCCCGGGATATTTCCACATCAAGGTGGATCGGGACCCCGTTGCGTTCGGCCAGGTGCGCCTCTCGAATATGGGCGTAGGGCTCAAAGCTCAGGCGCTTTTTGGCCTCTTCAACCGCATACAGCAGACGGCTCATGGCTCTGGGATCGCTGCGCAGGTCCGGGCCACCCGCTCCGATGAACCGGTCGTGCACCCAGTCCAGCAGGCGCCGGTCAAAATCATCGCCGCCCAGGTGGTTGTTGCCGTGGCTGGCGATGACCTCGGTGATTTCGTCCTGGACCTGGACCAGGGACACATCAAACGTCCCGCCGCCCAGGTCATAGATCAGGATCGTGCGGTCTCCCCGCCGGTCGGCGCCATAGGCCAGGGCGGCAGCGGTCGGCTCGTTCAGGATGCGGACGACCTCCAGGCCGGCGATACGCCCGGCGTCGCGGGTGGCCTGGCGTTGGGCGTCGGAGAAATAGGCCGGTACGGTAATCACCGTCCGCGATACGGGCCGGTCCAGTACGGTCTCGGCGCGGGTCTTCAGGTCGTGCAGGATCAGGGCTGAGATTTCCGGCGGGGAATAGCTGTGCCGGCCCAGCACAATCCGTTCGGCAGAACCCATCAGGCGTTTGACCGACTTTACGGTCCGGTCCGGGTACAGGGGGTATTGATTCCGGGCCGGGGTGCCGACCAGGACGCGGTCGTCCGGGGCGAGGCCGACGACGGAGGGAACGATCTGCTCGCCGGCGACGGCCAGAACCTGGACCGCGTCGCCAACGATGGCCGCGACCTCAGAGTTGGTCGTGCCGAGATCAATACCGAGGATAATGTCGTGGGTCATGGTCCTTGTTCGATGTGCGCTGTTCGCCGTTCATCGTTCATCATTCATCATTTGCTACGACCTCGACTTCGGCAAAGCGCAACACCTGGCCGTTGCAGGTGTAGCCGGGACGGATGACCGCGACGACCGTGCCGGGGGCTGCACCGGTGGTGCGGCTGACTGCGGTTGCCCGCATCAGACTGGGATCGAACGGCGTGTTGAGACACCCGATCTCGTACACATCCAGCCGTCGCAGCAGATCGTCGAGGCGTTCCCGGGCCAGCCGTGCGCCTTCGGCCAGGGCTTCGAGCACCGGACGCTGGCCGAGCCGGGCGCGCACCCCGCTCAGGCTGGTCAGCCGCCGTTCGGCTTCGTCCAGATTGCGGCTCAGGTGGTCGCGGACTTCGAGCAGCTCGGACACCAACTCGGTGCGCGCTTCGCGCCGCGCCTGGCCCAGTTGGCGGGTATGGTCAGCGGCGGCCGGCTGGCTCTGGGCGGCCTGCTCGGTCAGCCGGTCCAGAGCCTGTCCGAGTTCGGTGTGCAGACGGTTGGTAGCCCGGCCCTGGAGTTGGGTCTCGCGGGTCAGGGCGCTCAGCTGGCCGAGCAGAGAAAACAGGTCGGGGACCGGCTCAGGCGACGACAGCACGGCCGGGGCAAGACCGGATGGGGCCGGCTCTGCCTGGTCGAGATCGTCGAGCCAGGTTTGCACGGTCGCTAACAGACGCTGGCGCCGCTCTGGGCTGAGCCTGCTCACCGCTGTGGCTCCCGCAGGACGTTCAGCCACGCCGCCGGACCGACATGCCGTCGCTCGTCGGGTATCAGGTCGAATACGTCCTCGACCCGGCCCAGCGGAGGGGGACCGAGCACACGATAGGCGAGCCGTTTTTCGGCGTCCCGAATCGCTTCATACGCCTCTCGAATCCGGCCGAAGCCCTCCGGATCGCGGTCCGGCGGGCAGCGCCTGAGGGCGCGGACATAGGCCGCACGAACGGTCGCATCGTCGGCGTTGTCTTCAATATCGAGGATGGCAAAAGGGCTGAGCATGGCGGAGTTCCAAGAGTCTATGGCAAGGCAGGTTGAGCCACGGCAGTCGTGTGGGCAAACGCCTGGCCGGCCAGACAGGGCGGCCTGGGATGGCGCCGCTCGATCTCAAGGGTCAACTCGATTTGCGCCTGACTGGGCGAACGGTTGGGCGAGGCTCCCGGCGGTAGGGGTTCTGTCCAGGCTGGGAGGGCGTCCAGGGCTGCGGCGGCGTGGCCGGCGGCCTGCGTGTCCCGCGCTCGTTCGGCCAGCTCCCGGGCCGCTTGCAGGCAGTTGCGAGATCGGGTCTGGTGGGGCGGGCTGGACGAGCCGGCCAGGCTTTTGCCGCGGGCCAGCAGGAAACGGTGCAGGTCGAGTCCTGGGTGGCCCAGCCCACGGCCGGCCGCGATATAGGTCAGGGTCGGTCGGCCGATGGCCAAGCCGGCGTGACACAGGGCGTACAGCTGGGCTATTGAGGCGCCGTCCAGATTTTTTTCAACTTGGCTCACAAAACTGTCCGGGACGCACACCCGACGGTCCAGGGCTCCGAACAGGGCACACGCTCGGGCCAGCCCCTCGACCGCCTGTGGGGGGGAGACGCTTGCCGACCACCGGGGTCGAGCCACCTTGGTCATCTCACTCGCCGTGGCCAGGATCAGGGCGTGCAGGGCCTGATTGTTGACCGTCTCGGCCAGGGTCTCGGCCCAAGCCCGGGCGCCTGCGGTATCGGCCATTTTCTGGGCCAGCGCCCAGTTGAGGGCCAGCACATAGGCTCTGGTGTCGCCGTCGTTGGCCTGCGGCTCTTGGGTCAAACGCTCCAGGTCGGCTGCGGCCAGGGTGGCTCTGGCGCCTCGAATGCGTCGCTCGGCGCTGGCCAGCAGGAGCCGAAAGCGGCTGTCCCGGAGCTGGGGGTGGAGGCGGTTGAGGGCTTCCGCTTTGGCCACAAAGCCGAGCGCTTTGCGGAGCGCGCCGCGCTTTTCCGCCACCTCGCTCAGGTACAGCAGGGGATCAAGGTCGTCCGGGTAGGCCGCATGCCAGGCTTCGGCTTCGGCCTCGGCCCGCTTGGCGTCATGCTGTGCATAGTAGGCGACCATGGCTGCAAAGACCTGCGCGCCGAGCCGGGCCGGGACAGATCCGACGGCTTGGCGGGCACGCTCAAGCACAGCCGCCCGATCAAAGACGTCCGGTAGCCGGCCGCTCCGCAGCGCATGCCGAAGGTCGTGCTCGGAGGCCACGTCCAGGTCGTCCAGCAGCCGTTGTCGGTCGGTCGGAAACAGCTCGCTCATATGCAGCAGAATGCGCACGGTTGCCGGGCTGCCGGACGACAGCCGACCTGCGGCCTGAGCCGCGCTGAGATAGGCGTCCCACACCAGCAGGGCGCCGTCCCACTGGCTGTGTTCGAGGCTGAGGGCGGCCAGACGCGGCAGCTCAGGATCGATGTCCTGGTGGCTGAGAAGGTCTATCAGGCCGGACGGCAACCCGCCGTTCCGCTGCCAGTGGTCCAATACCGTTCTTATGAAGGTGTGCCGGTGAGCGGTTGGCAGGCTGGCCAGCCACGGCAAGAGGCGGCGCAGAGTACGCCCGTCTCCACGGCTCAGCGCCCGGCTGAGCTGGAGACGTCGGCCATGGCTGCCAGCGCTGACCTGCTCTACCAGAGCTGCTGCGGGAGTGCCGGGACCGAAGTCTGCTACCTCGGCCGGCGTCCGGGTTCCGGGCAGCAGGGCGCGCAGGACCGGGACCAGCCGACCCGGCCCGGAATCGGTCGGAATGCGGGCCAGATTGGCCTCGGCCAGCTTATCGGCGCGGCGATAAAACGCGTCAAGCGCGCGGATGAGCAGCTTCCAGGGCGCCAGCGGCGACTGGCGCGGAATGGTGTCGAGATCGGCCAGGGCGCCGGGCGGCAGCGGGGCGGCGGTGACGGCATTAAACAGCCGCTGGACAGTATCGGCCTGGCGTCGCAGCGGGTGGCCGGCCGGCAGGGCCGGGCTGTCCGCCAGCCGGCCCGGGTCGGTGAGCCGGCCCTGGATCAGGGCGTGCAGCTTGCGGCGCCGGTCTGGTGTGGCGTGTGACAGTTCGCTGAGCAGCGCGTCGAGGTCATCGCTCGCGCGCTGGGCGAGCGGAGTCGCCCGCCCGCCACAAGCGTATCTTTTTCGTTTGGCCATGGTACAATTCTTTATCCGGTCGCTCGGTCTGTGTGCAAGATGAATGAGGAACACTGAACGATGAGCAATGAGTCAAAGAGGCACGCGCAATACAGATCTCTGGTCAACAATAGGGAACGTGATCTCTTCTGGAGTCCATCGGCTATCGCGTTCCCTATTGTCAGTAGGGAATGTGATCTCTTCTGGAGTCCATCGGTTCTCACGTTCCCTATTGTCAGCGCTGTCGTCATCATGCTGGGGCTGCAGGGTGTGGCCGAGGCACAGCCGAATCTGGCGGCCTACTTCCCGCTCACGGTGGGCAATCGCTGGGTGTATGAGGCCAGCGAAGGCACCAGCACCGAAGAATGGGAAGTCATCCGTGAAGAAGAAGACGCGTTTGTGATCCAAATTACGGCCGACTCGCTGTCGACCGCCAGTTTTGAGGAAGAGTTTCGACCAACGCCCGACGGTATTGAGCGCCTGACCCGTAGCGACATCAACGTCGATAACCGCCCCCAGCCGGCTATCAACCGGAAATTTCAACCCCAGCCACAAGCCGAGCCGAATGGAGACGCCGGACCGGCCTTTGTCCTCAGAAGACCCCTGCGGATTGGGACGGTGTGGGAGAACGGCGACGGCCGGTATGAGATTACCGCTCTGGGCCAAGCCGTTACCGTCCCGGCCGGGACGTTTGAGGACTGTGTCGAGGTCATGCACTGGAGCAGAGGCGGCAAGGTGATCGTGATCAGCCTCTACGCTCCGGGCGTCGGAGTGGTGCAGCGCGATGAGACGTTTCCGTTGCTTGAGGGCAGTGGCAATCTCAACCCCAATGAGCGGCAAAACCTCGTGTTACAGTTGAAGGAATGGACGGTCCACTGAGATCAGACCGTTCTGCGCCGTCGATAGCCGGCCACCGCCAGCCCAATCAGCAGAACCACGAGCGGCTCACCCAGCACCGCCAGCCAGAACAGCTGTCGGCTCTGCCGGACGGTCAGAAAGATGGTCGAGAGTTTTGGATCGGTTTCTTCGTTTTTGGGCCGTTCGGTAATGAAACGCTCTTCCTGGACCAGCCACTGAACCGTGTTGAGAAACAGGTCTCTGTTGCCGAGCAGCGACAGACGGGCGTTGCTGACAAAATCGCTGTCGCCATAGACGACCAGGCGGGCCGCGTTGTGTGGCGCGCGGACGGGCTGGGCAGGCGTCGCCGGGGAGGGGGACGCCGCGCCGTCGTCGGGCGTCGACCAGCCATCAAGATCGATGGTCACGGCCACCGCCAGCGAGATCGGTCCCTGGCGGGCTTGGGTGCCCTCGAATTCGAGCGCGCCGGCGGGCACCTCGGCCCCGGGGGTAAAGCGCGCCCACGAGCCCGGGCCGGTCCGACAGAAGGGGGCGACGCTGAGGGCCGGGTGGGGCAGGGGATCAAGCGGCTCGACCGAGCGGGCCAGCGGAAAGATGGTATTGATCGCAAAGTCCTTCACAATCGCCACGCCGGTGTTGTACAGCGACACGATCGGGCTGAGCGCGTCTCCGCCAAACAGCCGGTTGGACGGGTCGTACACCAGATCCTGAGCCAGACCGACGCCATAGGTGTTGAGAAAGGCGCTCAGATTGGGCGCGGCCATGGGGTCGATCATCACCAGCAGGCTGCCGCCGCCGGTCAAAAACCGTTCAAGAGCAGCGATTTCCTGGGGCAGAAAATCGGCCCGCGGGCCGCTCAGCACCAGCAGCGCGGCATCCTCGGGAACGCCTGCCGCGCGCGACAGCAGCAGGGGCTTGACGACAAAGTTCTCATTCCGCAAGGCCAGTGCCGCCTCGCTGTAGCCGTCCCTGGCGTGGCGGCTGAACGGATCGTGTTCGCCGTGGCCACCAATGAAGTAGACGACTTTTTTCTGGCCGTGCAGGAACTGGAACAGGGCCTGGGTAATCAGTTCCTCGCTGGCGATGGGCAGCAGCTTGCGCTGGCCCTGGTATTCCATCACCGTCGTCCCGTAGTGGCTGGCGCCGTACTGCTGGGCCAGCCCCAGGTTGCGGTCACGGTAGAGAATGCGGTAGCGGAAGCCGGAGTTGTAGGACGCGTAGCGTTTGAACAGGTCTTCATACGCCTGGTAGGCGTCGGGCGAGCCGCCAAAGAAGAGCGTCAGCATGACCTCCCGGTCGGCCAGATCGCCGAGCAACTCCCGGGTCTGGGGCGACAGGGTCAGGCTCTGACTGGGGGTCAGGTCCCAGCGCAGGTTGTGGCGCATGGACAGGCTCTGGAGTCCGACCAGGCCGACCAGCAGCCCCAGATTGACGGCGCCGACCACCAGCCACTGGCGTCGGCTGGGCGTTTCCAGGAAGGCGCGCAGCGACGAGAACTCGCCCTTGCCACGCCAACGGCGCGAACGCAGCGCCTGCCAGGTCAGGACCAGAAAAAACAGGCTGAACAAGACCAGGAAGCTGATTTCCTGGCTGTCGATCGCGCCGCGGGCAAAATGGTAGAAGCGGTCAAAGAGCGAGATCTGGAGCAGGATGTGAACGACCGTCTCGCTCACCGCCTGCTCGTTCCAGGTCAGCGACCAGAACAGCACCAGCATGCCCAGGGTGGCCATGGCGGCCACCGCCTGACTGTCGGTCAGGGCCGACAGAAACAGGCCGACGCTGACAAAGGCCAGGCCGAGCAGAAACAGCCCGACGTAGCCGGCCAGCAGCGGCGACCAGCTGACCTGGGGGTGATACCAGGACAGGACCAGGGGGTAGAAGGTGGTCAGGCTCAGCACCACCGCCAGCAGCACGGCGGCGGCCAGAAACTTGCCGACCAGGACGCTGGCCTCCGAGACCGGGTAGGTCCACAGCAGGTCGAGGGTGCCGAGCTTTTTCTCCTCGGCAAAGGCTCGGGCGGTCAGGACCGGGACCAGCAGCAGGAGCACGAAGCGGACATCGTGAAAGAAAAACTCCCACAAGCCCCGCTCCAGATTGACCCCGCCCAGGAGCATGAACAGGCTGAGATCGGTGTAGAAAAAAAAGCCGGCCAGGGCCAGGGCAACGGCGACGATGGCGTAGGCCAGGAAGAGCCCGAAAGAGGCTCTCAGTTCTTTGCTGAAAACGGCGAGACAACTCATGGCGGTTCGGCGGCCGAGGGCTGGGTGTGCAGTACGCGGTGAAAGATCTCTTCGAGTTCCATCTCCCGCGAGCGCAGCTCAAAGACCGGCCAGCCGCGGGCGGTCGCGGTCGCCACAATGGCCGGTCGGACCTCTGCTGCGGGCTCGGCGCGGACCGTGTACGAACCGGGGCCGTCGCCGTCCGGACTGTGGCAGGCAACGCTGCGCACCCCGGGCAGGGCTTGCAGCGTCTCGACAACGGTCTCCGGCGGTCCGGCGATCTGGGCCACCAGTTCGGCCGAGTCGCGCAGCGCCAGCGTCAGGTTGTCCGGGCTGTCGAGGGCCAGCACCCGGCCCTGGTTGATAATCATCACCCGGTCGCAGGTCAGGCGGACTTCGGACAGGATATGGGTCGATAACAGCACCGTCCGCCGGCCGTGCATGCCGCGAATCAGGCGCCGGAACTCGGCCGCCTGCTCGGGGTCGAGGCCGATGGTCGGTTCGTCCAGGATCAAGACCGTGGGATCGTGCAACAGGGCCTGGGCCAGACCGACCCGTTGGCGGTAGCCTTTGGACAGGGTCCCGATGTAGCGCGCGGACAGCCGACCAAGGTCAAGCTCTTCAATGACTGCGGCGACGCGGGCGGTGCGAGCGCGGCGGCGCAGGCCCTTCATTTTACCGACAAAGTCGAGAAAGCCGCGGATTGTCATTTCCGGGTACAGCGAGATGTTCTCCGGCATATAGCCCAGCCGCCGGCGAACCTCGAACGAGTGGCGCAGAATATCATGGCCGGCCAGCTCGGCCGTGCCCGAGGTCGGGGCCAGGATGCAGGCCAACATCCGCATGGTCGTCGACTTGCCCGCCCCGTTCGGACCCAGGAGACCGACGATTTCGCCGTGCTCAACGGTAAAACTGACCTCGGTGACGGCGCGAACCGCACCGTAGCGCTTGGTCAGCTGGGAGGCGACAATCATGGTGCAACCGCTAGTAGGCGGTCTGGCCGCCGTCAACCGGAATGACCGAGCCGGTCATGAAACTCGACTCGTCCGCAGCCAGGAACAGCGCCAGATGGACAACCTCGATCGGCGTGCCGAAGCGCTTGAGCAGATGGGCGTCGGCGATCCGCTGCCAGGCCGCCTCTTTGTTGTCCATGTTCTCGATATACGCCCGCGGCATGGGGGTGTCGATGGCGCCCGGGCAGATCGCGTTGACCCGGATATTGTAGGCGGCCAGGTCAACCGCCATGCAGCGGGTCAGATTGACCAGCCCGCCCTTGGCCGCCCCATAGGCCGCCATGGAGGGATAGCCGACAATGCCGCCGGCCGAAGAAATGTTGATGATGGAGCCGGCCTGCTGGGTCATCATGTGGGGGATGACAGCCTTGCTCATCAGAAACGGGCCGGTCAGGTCGATACGCAGAATCCGATTCCACTCCTCCAGGCTGGTGTCCTGGATGGGTTTGCCCAGAATGATCCCGGCGTTGTTGTACAAGACATCGATCCGGCCAAAGGCGGCCAGACAGCGCTCGGCCAGACGCCCAGGCGTGGCTTCGTCGGCAACATCGCCGGCCTCGAACACGGCCTGACCGCCGTCGGCATTGATCGTGGCCGCCACCCGCTCGCCCTCCTCGCTCAACACGTCGCTCAGCAGCAGCCGGGCACCCTCCTTGGCAAACGTCTCGGCGGCGACCGCTCCCTGGCCACGCGCCGCTCCGGTCAGAATGACCGCTTTTCCATCCAGGCGACCCATGCGTTCTCCTCCTGTTCATGCTGGGAAGGGCACCCATAGGGGAGTACCCCTACAATCGACGTATCAGAAAGGGCCACCATTGCCAAATACACAGCGTATTTGGCAGTGCCTCAGTTTCACCTCTGCCTGCGCAGTCCCCCTCCCTGGCCCTCCCCCTCACGGGGGGGAGGGAATTTCCTGCTCCCTCTCCCCGTGAGGGAGAGGGCTGGGGTGAGGGGGACACTGCACGGTGAGACACGGCACCTCATTCGCCCTTTGACTTGCCCGGAGGACGTATGGCATTCTCCTGGGCAATCACAGGGGATTGCCCCTACAATTTGTGCGGAGGACGTATGGCAGCCGACATTGATCCGATTACCCTGGCGGTGGTGCAGGGCGCGCTGGAATCGACCCAGCGCGAGATGACGCTGACGGTCGAGAAAACCTCTCGCTCGTCGGTCTTTAATATCGCCCGCGACTATTCCAACGCCCTGTTCAACGGCCAGGCCGAGATGATTCTACAAGGTCAGGATATCCCTATCCACCTCGGTTCGCTGATGCCGGCCATGCGCACGGTGGCCGACTACTTTGCCGACGAGATCAACCCCGGCGATGTGTTCTACCACAACGACCCGGCCTGGAACGGCTCGCACATCGTTGACTGCTGCATGTACAAGCCGGTCTTTTACGGCGACGAGCTGGTCTTCTGGACGGTTAGCAAGGGCCATGTGACCGATATCGGCGGCCCGGTCCCGGCCGGCTATAACCCGGACGCGACCGAGATCTATGCCGAGGGCCTGCGGATTCCTCCCCTCAAAATCCGCGACCGGGGCGAGGAGCGCCGCGATGTGGTCAATCTGCTGCTGACCAATATGCGCTCGCGGCGTCTGCAGGTCGGGGATATGCGGGCTCAGCTGGCCGCCGTCACCATTGGTGAGCGCAATCTGCTGAATCTGCTGGACAAGTACGGCAAAGCCACAGTCCAGGCCTGCGTGGCCGAGCTGCTCAATTTGGCCGAGCGGCAGATGCGGCGGTTCATCGCCGATATTCCCGACGGCAGCTATCGGGGCAGCGCGGTGCTCGAAGACGCTGGTCACGGGTTTGGCGATATCACGATCACGGCCAGCGTCAGGGTCGCGGGCGATACACTCCACATTCGCCTCGACAGCCCGCGCCAGCTGCCCTACTTCATCAACTCGTACGCGGCCAACTCGCTGTCCGGGGTGTATCTGGGCGTCATGATGTTCGCCCAGCTGCCGCCGCCCTACAACGCCGGGCTGTACCGGCCGATTGAGGTCGATGTCGGCGCGCCCGGCAGCCTGACCAACGCCCAGGAGCCCGCTCCGCATGTGAACTGCACCACCACCCCGTCGGAAAGCATCACCGACGCTGTCCGGCTGGCCCTGGAGCAGGCCATGCCGGAACGGGCCGTGGCCTCGTGGGGGCATACCAACGGGCTCAACATTGCCGGCCACGATTTCCGAACCGGTGAAGAGTATGTGTCCATGCTGCTGGCCACGCTGATCAGCGGCGGGGGAGCGACCCATCACATGGACGGCTGGCCGGCGGTCGGTCCCCAGTGCTGCTTTGGGGCGCTGACCAGCGGCGATACCGAAATCCTGGAATACCAGTACCCGATCATCATCCACCGCTACGGGTTGATGACCGACTCGGGCGGAGCCGGAAAATTCCGGGGCGGTTCGGGCACCCACTGGGAGGTCGAGCCCCTGCGCGATCCCATGACCCTGGTCATGTTCGGCGAGGGCCGCCGCTACGCCGCTCCGGGCGCCCTGGGCGCCCGGTCTGCGGTGCCCGAGCCCAAGGTCGGCCGTGCCCTGCACTACAAGAAGGACGGCGGGGTGGAAGAGATCAAGACCAACATCATCGCCACCATTGAGCCCGGCGAGCGGTTCGCCAACCAGAACCCCGGCGGCGGCGGGGTCGGCGACCCGCGCCAGCGTGACCCCCAGCATGTGCGTGAGGACGTGGACAACGGGCTGGTGTCCGCCCACGCCGCCTGGGAGGAGTACGGCGTGCGGATTGAGGCCGAAGAAGACCAGGCAGTCCAGGCGGACAAGCGCCTGTGATTGGCCCGGGAGGAACTGGTGACCCACTATCGTCTCGGCATCGACACCGGCGGGACCTTCACCGACTTCATTCTGACCGCGCCCGGTGAGGGCATTCGCCTGTATAAAACCCCCTCAACCCCCCACGATCCCCCGGCTGCGGTCCAGGCCGGACTGAGCCTGATGAGCGCCGAGCTGGGGTGTGGCATCGCCGACTTTCTGGCCGACTGCGAGCTGATCATTCTGGGCACCACGGTCGGCGTGAACGCCGTGATTGAGAAGACGGGCGCCAGGACCGGCCTGCTGTGTACCCGCGGGCATGAGGATTCGCTCGAGATTCGACTCGGCCACAAAGAGGACGGCCACCGCTATGACGCTGATTTTCCCCAGGCCGAGATGCTGGTTCCGCGCGTCCGGCGCATGCCGGTTGAAGAGCGGGTGGTGAGCACCGGCGAGGTGCGGGTGCCGCTCAACGAGGCCGATGTGCGCCATGGGGTGCGCCAACTCAAAGCGGCCGGGGTAGAGGCGATTGGCGTCTCTTTTGTGTGGTCGTTTCTTCACCCCGAGCATGAACGGCGGGCGGCCGAGATCGTCCGCGAGGAGTTCCCGGACGCCTATCTGAGCCTGTCGGTCGATGTCCTGCCCCAGATCCGGGAGTACACCCGGACCAGTACAACGGTGCTGAATGCCTATATCGGGCCGATCATGAGGCGCTACGTGGAGCAGATGGAGGGCGTGTTGCGCCGCCTCGGCCACGCGCGTGAGATTCGCTACATGCAGAGCAACGGCGGCCTGACCTCGGGTCGCTTTCTGAAGGATATCGCGGTCGCCGCGCTCAACTCGGGTCCGGCCGCCGGACCCAACGCCGGCCTGTTTTTCGGCCAGGCCCTGGGTCGTCGCGACATTATTACGGTCGATATGGGCGGCACCAGCTTTGATGTCAGTCTGAGCCGGGACGGCAAGACGGCGGTGGCCAAGGACTTTGACTTTCTGCGCTACCGCATCGGGATTCCCATGCTCCAGGTCGAGACGCTGGGCGCCGGGGGCGGAAGTATCGCCGGGGTAAACGCGATGGGGCTGTTGCAGGTCGGGCCGGAGAGCGCCGGGGCGCAGCCGGGTCCGGCCGCCTACGACCGGGGCGGCCAGCGCCCGACGGTGACCGACGCCCTGGTCGTGCTGGGCTATCTCAATCCGACCGCCCTGCTCGGTGGCCGGCTGCGGCTCAACCGGGACGCCGCCCGGCGGGCGATTGCGTCCGAGCTGGCCGCCGGACTCAAGCTGTCGGTTGAGCAGGCCGCGCTGGGGATTTTCCGGGTCGTGACCGCCAATATGGTCAACGGCATCCGTCGCGTATCGATTGAAAAGGGCTACGATCCGCGCGATTTCGCCCTGGTCGTCGGCGGCGGGGCGGGTCCGGCTCACGCCGGCCTGCTGGCTCGCGAACTCGATATCCGCACAATCGTGATCCCCAAAGTCTCTTCGGCCTTGTGCGCCTTTGGTGAAATCCTGTCGGACATGAAGCACACCTATCTGTCCTCGTGCGTCATGCGGCTGGGCCAGATGGACTATGAGCGGGCCAACCAACTGCTGGCCGAGCTGGAAGCCCGTGGCCGGCGCGAGTTGGTCGAGGCGGGTGTGGCGGCCGAACGCATCGCGGTCAGCCGCAGCCTGGACCTGCGCTATGTGGATCAGATCCACGAGTGCCAGGTGGCCATGCCCGAGGCGCGTTTCGATCCGCCTGGCGTGGAACGTATCGCCGAAGCGTTTCACCAGCGCCACGAAGAGCTATACACCTACTGTGAGCGCGATAACCTGATTGAGATGATCAACCTGGAATCGACCTGTACCGGCCAGGTGCCGCGGCCACAGCTGCCGGCCCTGGCCCGTGGCACGACCGACCCGGGCCAGGCGCTGATCGGCCAGCGTCAGGCCCTGTTTGAAGACATCGGCCGTTTCAGCCCCACCCCGGTGTTTGACGGCGGCCAACTGCTGGTCAACAACGTGGTGCGCGGTCCGGCCATCATCGAAGAAGAGACCACAACGCTGGTGGTTTTTCCGGGCTGGCGTGCCGAGCTGCAAGACCCCGGCATGTACGTGTGCACGCCCGAGCCGGGCGCGGACTCCTGAGGCGCCCATCCCTCCAAGGAGGGGTCCGGCGAAGCCGGGGGGTGGGTTATCTCACGAGCCTGAGCCTGTCTCCCCCTCGGCCTGCGGCGCCATAATATGCCGCATCTGCTCCTCGTTCGGTGCCCGCTCATATTTCGGTAAATCCGGCTGCATGCACGTCCAGGTCGGAGCGCTGGCCGTCCACACCTCGACCTGGGGCGCGAAGCGGTTGGGGTCGTCCAGGCTGGCCGCCCACACGCCCATCAGCTCCGGCACAAGCTCGGCGTCGATAAAGACCGGGCAGCCACACTCGGCGCAGAAGCCCCGGCGGACGGCATTGCCGCTGTCTGCCTGCACCTCGTAGTACTTGGCCCGACCCGAAATCGTCAGCGCCGTTTTGGGTACGTACATGACCGGGCACAGCATGCCGCCGCTGGCCCGTTGGCAGTCCCGACAGTGACACTGCCAGGAAAAAACGGGCTCGGCTCGACACTCGTAGCGAATTGCCGCACAGGCACAACCGCCTGAGAATGGACGAGACATAGTCTACCCTCCTTGGCTGCGGCTCTATCATCACGCGCCGAGCAAGGCTATGTGTGCGGGGCACAACGCAAACGGAGGATGCCATGACTGAGGACGGAATGAACTTTTTCTCTCTCCCCCATGTGACGCGGCGGCGCTTTCTGGTCAGCAGCCTGGCGGCCGGTTTTGCCCTGGCCGTGCGGCCCGTTTCAGCCCAGACGATCACGACCGACCTGGACGGCCTGGCGGCCGGTGAGGTGAACATCCCGGTCGCCGACGGAGCCGTCCCGGCCTACTGGGCCTCTCCTGCGGAGGGAAGTGGCCTCCCGGTCGTGCTCGTCGTGCAGGAAATCTTTGGCGTGCACGAGCACATCAAGGATGTGTGCCGGCGGCTGGCCAAGCTGGGCTATCTGGCCGTCGCGCCCGAGCTGTACGCCCGTCAGGGGGATGTCTCGCAGTTGACCGATATCGGGCAGATTCTGACCATCGTCCGCCAGGTGCCGGACGCCCAGGTCATGCAGGATTTGGACGCCACGCTGGGCTGGGCCGAGCAGTCCGGCAAGGGCAGGGCCGACCGGGCGGCGGTGACCGGCTTCTGCTGGGGCGGGCGTATCGTCTGGCTGTACGCGGCCCATAACCCGCAGCTCAAGGCCGGCATCGCCTGGTACGGACGGGTGGTCGGTGACGCCACCGAGCTGACCCCGCAGCAGCCGATTGACCTTGCAGCCGGCTTGCACGCGCCGGTCCTCGGCCTGTACGGCGGCGCCGACAGCGGCATCCCGCTTGAGGGAGTCGAACGCATGCGGGCGGCGCTGCAAGCGGCGGACGCTCCGGCCAATCAGTCACAGATTATTGTGTATCCCGACACGCCGCACGGCTTTCACGCCGACTACCGCTCCAGCTACCGCAAAGACCAGGCCACGGACGGCTGGAGTCGCCTGCAAGCCTGGCTGACGGACGCCTTTCAAGAAGAGGCTGAATGAGGAGCTGAAACTTGAAATGAGAGGTCGGTATCAGGGCTCACGGCAGAACATGATTATCTCGGGCAGCTCTATGAGACCTTTTTCCGCTATACCGGAGGAAATTCGATTGGGCAGTATTTCACCCCGCGTCACATCACTCGACTGATGGCAGACATCTGCGAAGTCACGAGGAAAGACATTCCTGCTTCGACTTCGCTCCGTTACGCTCAGCCCGAACGGGAGACCGTTGGTCCTGAGCCTGTCCAGAGCAAAGCCGAAGGGCGTCAGGCGCGACACACCTGAAGTCGAAGGGCTGTACGGAATCGTGCAGTGCTCTAGGAGTCCGGCGGCCGGAGCCCGCTGAGGATACGCCGCAGCACGATCTGCCGATCTCGCAGGGCCAAGGCCCCCTCCTCGGCCTGGGCGATATCCACGGCCGCGTTAAAGAACAGCGCCCACAGCTGGCGCAGCAGCGCGTCGAGCGGCAGCTGCTCAATGACCCCCGCCGCCATCAACGGGGCAAAGATTTCCCGTAATAAGGCGATGGCCGGTGCCCGGCGCTGCTCGCTGGACCAATCCAGTACGGCCGGACCGTCGATATACACGATGCGCTGCACAGTCGGATCCAGGATGCCTCCCAGGAACAGATCCACCCCCGTCATCAGCCGCTGCCAGGCGTCCCCTTCCGCTGCCGCGATGGCGGTCCGCAGCGCGGCCAGATACTCGCCCCGGACCTCATCAAAGACCGCCTCAAACAAGGCCGCCTTATCGCGGAAGTGATAATACAGCGCCCCGCGCGTCACCCCGGCCTGGCGCACGATCTCCTCGGTCGAGGCTGCCACATATCCCTGGGCGGCAAAGGTGGCCCGGGCGGTGTCCAGCAGCGCCCGGCGGGTTCTTTGCGATTGTTCGGCGTTGGTGAGTCGGGTGGATGCCATTGGTCCTCCTGTCATAGTCCAGGCTGCCGAGCGTTCGGCGCGAGCAGGGGCGGCAGCGGTAGGAGAAGCCGACGGCCCCGAGGGTTAGAAGAATACCAGGCTAAGGCTTGTTGAGTGGTATAGTAGTATCTTCATCTATTCAATTGCAAAGCAGGAAAACAGCAACATGTATTTTGTGTGAAATTTCCTTTTTTCACGGTTTCGCTCACGATGACCTGAAAACGACACTCTTTCTCGTCCGCGATACTCGGCTGCCCGGCTACTCCTTGATGCCCAGGAAGCGTTCGATCAGCTGCTGGGCCAGGGCCGCGCCGGGCAGGCTGACGCCCACATCGTGGCCCAACTCCAGGGCCAGCCGCAGGTCTTTATGCATCAGCTGTACCAGGGCGTCCGGGCCGCTGGTATAGGTGTCCTTGAAGTCGCGCTGGGCCAGCCAGGTGTCGGCCACCCGGCTCTGCCCGGCGCCGGCCTTGACGACCTCCTGGAAGGCGTTGAGATCCAGCCCGGCGGTTTCGGCCAGCTTCATGCCCTCGGAGGCCGACAGCATGTTGACGTAGACGATCAGGTTGTGGGCCAGCTTGGCCATCGCGCCCATGCCCAGCTCGCCCAGATGGAAAATGTTGGCCCCCGAGGTCTCGAACACGGGCCGACATTTTTCAAACGCGGCCGCCTCACCGCCGACCATGTAGCACAGGGTCTGAGCCTGGGCGCCGCGCTCGCCGCCGCTGACCTCGGCGTCAATCACGCTCACCCCGCGCTCTCCGGCCAGCTCGGCCAGCTTGCGGATAGTGCGGGGATGGACGGTGCTGTGGACCGCAATCACACTGCCGGGCTGGGCGCCGCTCAGCACGCCGCCCTCCTCCAGGGTCACGGCCTCGACCTGGGCGTCGTCAACCACAACGAGTTCGATGACCTCGCCGTGGGCGCCGATCTCGTGAGCCGAACGGGCCGTCTTGGCTCCGGCCGCAGCCAGCTCGGCCAGCGGTTCTTCGCGCAGGTCGTAGACCATCAGGTCAAAGCCGGCCTTGGCGACGTTCAGCGCCATGGGTTTGCCGATATTGCCCAGACCAATAAAACCGACACGGGTGCTCATAGGGCTGCTCCTCTAGGGTCCGGACTCATAAAGGGG
>JAAXHF010000684.1 GCA_012271025.1 Deltaproteobacteria bacterium
CCAACGGTTTTGGCCTGGCGGCCGCCTCGCTGGTCGGCCAGGCCCTGGGGGCCGGGGCGGTTGACGAGGCACGCGCCTGGGCCTGGCTGGTCGTCCGTCTGGCCATGGTGTGCGTGGGCTTGCTGGCCCTGCCCGCGGTGCTGGTCCCGGATGCCTTTCTGGGTCTCTTTTTGCGCGATCCGATAACCCTCGACCTGGCCCGCCTGCCGCTCCAGCTGACCGCCGCCACTATGGCCCTGGAGGTCATCGGCATGGTGCTGATGAGCGCCCACTACGGGGCCGGCCACAGCCGGCGGGTGATGGTGATTTCCCTGGCCCTGCAGTGGTGCTTTTTTCTGCCCCTGGCGTTCGTGCTCAGCGCGGCGTTTGGCCTGGGGCTGCTGGCGATCTGGAATCTGAATATCGTCTATCGTTTGATCCAGTCCGCGGTGTTCGTGTGGAGCTGGGAGACCGGGAGCTGGTCCCGGGTGCGGATCTGAAGCGGCGTCGGCTTTCTCTACTCTGCGAAGGCCGCAATCAGTTTGTTCCGATAGTGGTCGCGCTGCTCGGCCGTGGTGCCGGTATTCGGCACGGCAACGATGACGGTGTCGAGCAGGCCCTCGCGTTCGTTGATCTTGGCTCGGACCCGGTCGACCGGCCCGACCGCGCAAAAAGCGTCCACCATGTCCCTGGGAATCAACTCGATTGCGTCCATGCGCTGCGGAGTGCGCTGGGTGGCGCGCACCGCCGCCACGGTTTCGGCAAAGCCGTGGGCGGCAAAAATATCGTCGTAGATCATCGCCCAGATGCTGAACAGCATGGCGCCGGCTCCAATCCGGTAGGCGGTTGCCAGATCGTCGTCGAGCACGGCAAAGCACTGGCCCAGGACTTCGACCTCCGAGCGTTGGCGGCCAGCCTTGCGCAGGCCCGCAGCCAGATTCGGCAGGATATTGTCGCTGACGTGTTTGGCCGAGAACATCGGGTTGCCGACCAGGCCGTCGGCGACTTCGCCGGTCAGGGCGGCCATGCGGGGCTTGACCGCCGCCACATAGATCGGCAGGCGCGGACGTGGCTGGGGAGTCGAGCGACCAAAAAAGCTGCGCGCCTTGATCTGATAGAATCTGCCCTCGTACTCGATACCGCCGCCGCCCTGCTGAGCCGTGTCCATGACCAGACGCACGACCTCGATATACTCCCGCATCTGGCTGACCGGCTTGCCCGCGTCGTGGCCCGCATACCAGTTGTTGTTGCGGTTGGGGTGGGCCACGCCCAGGCCCAGGATGAAGCGGCCCTGACTGAAATAGTCCAGGTCAAGCGCCTCAAAGGCCAGCATGACTGGGCTGTGGGTGAAGGCCAGGACCACCCCGGCGCCGAGCTTGATGCGCTCGACGGCCGGCGCCACAGCAGCCAGCGGAATCAGCGCCGAGTTGGTCAGCTCGCCCTGCCAGACCGAGTCAAAGCCAGCCTGCTCAAGCTTGCGCGCCCACTCGATCATCGTGCCGGGGGTGTCGTAGGGCAGGAACATGGCGTGTTGCATGGCACTCTTCCTGTATTAACCGGCTGTGTTGTCCGCAGTGTCGAACCGGACTTTGTCGTAGATGTCTTCCAAGACCAGCGTACACTGAATCGAAGCCAGGGACACCGTGTCCGTCAGCAGGCTGGCCTCGGAAAGCACCCACTTTTCTCCTTGCCGCACGTAGTGCTCGACGCGGACGGCGTCCTGAGAAACAAGCACATAGTCGTGGAGAGACGCCAAGCGTCGGTAGTGGGCAAACTTGTCGCCTCTGTCGTAGGCTTCTGTGGAAGCCGACAGGACTTCGACAATGACCGTCGGGTTGAGTAACGTATCGGTCTGCTCGTCGGCAAAGCGAATGTCGCCACACACCGCCACGACATCCGGGTAGGTGTACAGCCCTGTTTCGCTGACCCTGACCCGCATGTCGCTGACATACGACTCGCACGGGCGGCCTCGTAACTGGCTACTCAGCTCACGGCTGATATTCGCTGCAATCAGGTTATGCCGGCGGCTCGCTCCAGACATGGCGATAATATGGCCGCCAACATACTCGCTCTTGTATGTCGCCCGGCGCTCGAGCGCCAGATACTCTGCGGCCGTGTAGTATGCTGCCGTCGCAGGCGACGCCATTGGCCGAATCCTCAGGAAGGCTGGTGCTGACCCCAGGCGTCAAAGTGGGTCACATCGGGCGCGGGTCGACGCTTGACCGGGCCGAACTTGCCGCTGGGAAAGCCGATTGGAATCGTGGCCACCACGCCGTAGTCGTCGGGAATGCCGACCCGCTGGTGCAGCTCATCCTCAAACATCTGGTGCATGGTCGTCAGGCTGGCGCCCAGGCCGAGGGCCCGGCAGGCTAACAGAATGTTCTGGACGCAGGGATAGATCGAGCCGTACGAGGGTGGCGCGTGGCCGACCCGCTTGTCCTTGGGCACGGCGAACGGCCAGTCGCGTTTGCCGCACACCAGCAGCAGGACCGGCGCCTCGTGCATGTGTTCGGCCAGATGCAGGGCCGAGCGCACTGTGCGTGCGAACGAGGAGGTGTCGTTGGGGTCGGGCGTCATGCCCTCGCCGAAGCGGTCGAGAATGGCTTCATGGTAGCGTTCCTGGAAGAACTTTTTTTTGTCCGGGTCTTGCAGCACGACAAACGCCCAGGCCTGGAGGTTCTGGCCGCTCGGCGCCTGGGTGCCGGCTTCCAGGATTTTGCGGATCGTTTCCAGGGGAACCGGATCGGGTTTGAGGCGACGCATCGCCCGCATGGTATACATGGTCTCAAAAATGCCCATTTCGTCAGCCATGGTGTGGGTGCTCCTCTCCAAAGGTTTGCAGGTGGATTCACAGACGCATTACACGCCCTTCAACAAATGCCGGGCGATGACCACGCGCTGGATCTGCGAGGTGCCCTCGTAGATCTGAAGCAGCTTGGCGTCGCGCATCAGCTTTTCAACCGGATACTCGCCCAGGTAGCCGTAGCCGCCAAAGATCTGGACCGCGTTGGTGGTGATTTGCATCGTCCGGTCGGCGCCAAAGGCTTTGGCATAGCTCGATACAATCGACGCCGGGGCGCCCTGGTCCAGCATCCAGGCCGCCTTATAGGTCAGCAGCCGCATGGCTTCGAGTTCAATCGCCATGTCGGCCAGCATGAACTGAATGGCCTGAAAATTGGCAATCGTCTGGCCAAAGGCTTCGCGCTGCTGGGCATATTTCAGCGACTCGTCCAGGGCTCGCTGGGAGATGCCGATCGCAAACGCGCCGACCTCGGGACGGCTGTGGTCAAAGGTACGCATGGCCACCTTGAAGCCCGCCCCCTCTGCGCCGACCAGACCGGCCCGCGGCACGCGCGCCTCCTCAAACACAATCTCGGCCGTGTCCGAGGCGCGCTGGCCCATCTTGTTGTGCATCCGGTTGGTGGTGATGCCGGGCGTGTCCGACGGCAGCACGAAACACGAAATCCCGCCGTGGCGGTCGTCCCTGTCCTGAGTCGCAAAGACCACATACCAGTTGGCAATCGTACCGTTGGTGATGAAATGCTTGGTGCCGTTGAGAACAAACTCATCGCCGACCTTGCGGTAGCTGGTCGTAATGCCGGCGGCGTCGGAACCGGCCCCGGGCTCGGTCAGGGCAAAGGCGCCAAAGCTCGGCTCTGCGGCCAGCTGGCCCAGGTAGCGCTTTTTCTGGTCCTCGTCTCCGGCAATCAGCAAGGGCAGGGCGGCCAGGTTGTTGGCCACCATATTGAGAGCGATGCCGGCGCAGCCATAGATCATCTCCTCGTCGATCAGGCAGGTGTCCATGACCCCCAGCCCCAGGCCGCCGTAGGTGGTCGGGACCTGGGGGTTGAGAAAGCCGAGTTCCCAGGCCTTGTGGCAGATGTCGAGCGGCAGCTCCTCTTTTTGGTCGTACTCGGCGGCAACGGGGATGATTTCTTCCACCGCGAAACGATGGACCGTGTCCTTGAGCTGGCGCTGTTCCGGGCTGAGATCGAAACTGTACACGGGCACGCTCCTTATCGACCGCTGAATTTGGGCTCTCGCTTCTCCAAAAAGGCGCTGATGCCCTCGTCTCCGTCGGCCGTATGCGCCCGGGCGGCGATGGCCTGGGCTTCCAGCTCCATCTGGGTTTCAAGCGTCTCGGTCCAGCCAGTGTGCAGCAGCCGTTTGGCCGCGCCGAACGCGCCGGTTGCCCCGCTGGCCAGCGAGGCGGCCAGCTCCCTGGCGCGGTCCATCAGCTCGGCGTCGGGCACGACCTGATTGACGATGCCCCACTCGTGGGCCTCCTGGGCCGACAGCATCCGGTTGGTCAGGACCAGTTCGGTGGCCCGTTTCATGCCCACGGCTCGAGACAGGAAATAGGTCGAAGAGCCGTCGGGCGTCAGGCCGGCCCGGGTGTAGGCCATGGTAAACCGGGACGACTCCGCGGCCAGGACCAGATCGCAGGCGCAGGCCATGCTCATGCCCGCACCGGCCGCTACCCCGTTGATGACGCCGACCAGCGGCGGGTCCATGCGCAGAAAGCGCGACACCGCGCTGTGCAGATAGATGGTAACCTCTTTGAGATGCGCGGCCAGCGGCGCCCCGCGTCCGTGGGCGGCAAAGCTCTTGAGATCCCCGCCGGCGCAGAACATGCGGCCCGTGCCGGTCAGCAGCACGGCCCGAATCGCGCTGTCTTCGCTGCACCGGATCGCGGCCTGCATGAGTTCTCTGGACATGTCGAGGTTGAGCGCGTTGGCGTTATCGGGCCGCTTGAGCGTAATCGTGGCAATCTGATCCTGCACCTCAAAGCCTATGGTTGTGTAGTCCATCCGGTCCTCCCTCAGGCCAGCAGCTCGGCAACCGCCCGGCCGATCTCACGCGGTGAGTCTTCCTGCACGAAATGGGTGCCCTTGACCGTGACTTCTTTCTGGTTCGGCCAGCTGCGGCAGAACTCGCGCTGCGGACCGGTCAGAATAACGCCCGGGTCGGCGTTGACGAACAGCTTGGGGATGGGGCTCGTTGACAGCCAGGCGCCGTAGGCCTCAACAATCCGGGTCACATCGGCCGGCTCGCCCTCAATCGGGATCTGGCGCGGCCAGGTCAGGGTCGGTCGCCGCGACTCGCCCGGCTCCAGGTAGGGGCGTCGATAGACCGTCATTTCCTCGTCGCCCAGCCCCCGGATCACGCTGGCCGGCAGGATGCGTTCCACAAAGACGTTTTTTTGCAGCACCATGTCTTCGCCGGCCGGCGAGCGCATGGCCTGAAAGATGTTGCGCGCGGTTTCCGGCCAGCTCGCCCAGGTCAGGGGTTGGACAACCGCCTCCATATAGGCCAGCGCCTTGATGCGCTCGGGGTGGCGGTGGGCCCAGTAGAACCCCAGGGCCGAGCCCCAGTCGTGGACGACCAGCGTCACGCTCTGTGTCAGCCCCAGAGCCTCAAACCAGGCGTCCAGATAGCGGGCGTGGTCCACAAAGCGGTAGGAACCGGCCGGATTCTTGCCCGAATCGCCCATGCCGATCAGGTCCGGGGCCAGACACCGGTGGGCGTCGGCCACCGGTGGAATGACGTTCCGCCACAGGTAGGACGAGGTCGGGTTGCCGTGCAGGAAGACGA
>JAAXHF010000676.1 GCA_012271025.1 Deltaproteobacteria bacterium
ACCGGCATCATCATCCTGCCCCAGCGCAACCCCCTGGTGCTGGCCAAAGAACTGGCCAGCCTGGACGTGGTGTCGGGCGGGCGTCTGATCTTTGGCCTGGGTATCGGCTATCTCAAGCCGGAGTTTGACGCGCTGGGGATTCCGTTCAGCCACAAGGGGCCGCGGTCGATTGACTATCTGGAGGCCATGAAGGCTGTCTGGACCCAGGACAAGCCTTCCCACCAGGGGGATTTTGTCTCGTTTGGTGATATTCAGGCTCACCCCCAACCGGTCCAGAAGCCCCACCCGCCGGTGGTCTTTGGCGGCCATACCCCGCAGGCCTACGAACGCAGCGTGCAGCACGGCAACGGCTGGTTCGGCTTTGCCCTTGATGTCGAGGCCACGGCCACATGTCTGGACGGGCTCAAACACGCCGCCCAGCAGGTCGAGCGTCCGGCCGAGTTGGGCAGCTTGGAAATCAGCGTCACGCCCAAGGGCCGGCTCGATGCCGGCACGGTCAAACGCTTTGCCGACCTCGGCGTTGACCGGCTGATTCCGTTCAAGGCCGCCAAGACCGAGGCGGACTGGATCGACTACGCCAAGCAGACGGGCGATGAGCTGATTGGCAGGAGCTGAAGAAACCGGGAGGGGCTCGTCTCACCCTTCGTTTGAGAAGGTGGCAAGGACCGGGGCGTGATCCGACGCCCCCTTGCCTTTGCGCGCCTGGCGGTCGATCTGCACCCCGGTACAGCGCCGGGCCAGGGTCTGGGTCACCAGAATATGGTCGATACGCAGACCCTGATTCTTCTGAAAGGCGAGCTGCCGATAGTCCCACCAGCTGTACAGTTTGCCCGCGTCGTGGTGGAGACGGAAGGTATCGACCAGTCCCCAGTCGCACAGCCTGCAGAAGGCGTCCCGGACGCCGGGCTCGCACAGTACAGTCTCGGCCCAGGCGGCCGGCTCGCACACGTCACGATCCTCAGGCGCGATGTTCAGATCACCGCACAGGACCAGCGGCTGGTCGGGATCGCAGTGGCGCTCCAGATGGCGCTGGAGCCGGTCGAGCCAGGCCAGCTTGTAGGTGTACTTGTCGCTGCCGACGGCCTGACCGTTTGGCACGTAGACGCAGATGATTCGCAGGTCGGTGAATCGGGCCGACAGAAAACGGGCTTCGGATTCGTCGTCATCGTCGTCAAAACGCCGAGTGATATCGCTTGGCTCGGCGCGGGAGAGCAGGGCCACCCCGTTATATGTCTTTTGCCCGCAGGTGGTGACGTGGTAGCCCAGAGCCTCAAAATCAGCCCGGGGAAACGCCTCGTCAGTCACTTTTGTCTCTTGCAGACACAGCACCTCGGGCTGATGGGTCTCCAGCCAGGCCAGCGTCCGGTCTTTCCGGGCACGGATGGAATTGACGTTCCAGCTTGCAAGAGACGTAGGAATCGACGCTGGCATGGGTCAGGCGGGGAGCAAGATATCAGCGACGGCGATGAGCTGTCCGCCAGGAAGAGCAAGGCTCTCACCGGCTTTGATATGGACCTCGTTCCGAAAACGCTGGTCTGTGGGATCAGGATCACTCAGGACTTCAATACGGCGATCAACGAGATTGATGATCCAATACTCCCGTATTCTACTGCTGGCATAGGCGCTGACCTTCTGAGTGCGGTCGTAGAATAAGCTGGAGTCTGCCACCTCAATCACCAAGAGCACCTGAGCAGCGTGCGGATGCTCCCGGACATAGCCATCGGGATCGAACTGACACACCGTGATATCCGGCTCTGGTTCGCTCCAGTCATCAAGGATAATAGGGAATTGTACACGGACAGAAAAACGCTCGCCGAGGAGGCGGATCACAGTAGCAGCGAGACGACTGGTAATACCGGCATGGGGAGGGTTATGTGGAGACATCGTCACGATCTCACCAGCCAACAGCTCAACCCGCTCGTTGCGAAACAAGCCTGCTTCTCCCATGCGGTAGTATTCATCTCGGGTGAAGCGGTGAACGGCGGGAGCGGGTGTTGCGGCGACCATGGAGAAATCTTCGATAGGAACGAGGGGTGGATCTTCAGCGGTACGGGAAAAGCGCGGGGAGCCACCTAGGACGGTGTTGCGGCCGCCTCGGGGTCGGACCGCAGGGCCGGCAGCAGGGTCCCATGGGCACCGATCCGGCCATAGGTGAGTCCGGCCAGCGCGGGTACGGCCGCGCTCAGCTCGGCGAAGACCTCACTGATTGATATGCTATCCGGGCCGCCGAATTTGGTGCTGAGCAGCGCCAGGGCCTCCCAGCCTGTCTTGACCTCGCCCGGCGGGGGAAAAGCCTGACGCAGGCGCTGGATTCGACCGGCGTAGTTGATGCAGCTGCCGTCGGTCTCGGGAGCCGTGGCGATCGGCAAGACCAGGTCCGCATACTCGGTCGTGTCGGTGTAGTCGGTGTCCAGCAGAATCACTGTGGCCTGGCCCAGGGCGGCGTCGACCACGGCCTGGCCCAGGGCGGCCACGAGGTCAACGCCAAACACAAATAAGACCTTGATCTGCCCCTGGCCAACGGCGCTCAGGATTTGCCCGGCCTCGCCGCTCCCGTTCAGCAGGCCCAGCGTTTTCAGGCCGTACGTGTTGGGGTTCTTGTCGGCCCGGATCAGCAGGTCGTCGTGAGGCGCGTTGTCGGGCGACCAGGATAGGCCGACGGCCTGTTGGCTGCCCAGCTGCTGGTTGAGAATACGCGACAACAGATAAGCCTCTTCGTTGCTGGCCTTGGCTCCGATGATGGCCGCGACAGCGTCGTGACCGTGCTCGGCCTGAGCGTGTCGAACCGTCTCAACCAGTCGCTGGACGGCCTCATCCCAGGAAGCCTGACGGAAGGCGGTCTCAGCCCGGACCAGGGGGTGCAGGATACGGCTCTCGTGTTGAAACGCCCGGTACGACAGCCGGCCCTCGTCGCACATCCAGAACTCGTTGACCTCCATGTTCTGACGCGGCCGAAAACGGTACATCTGACCGCGCCGGTGGTAGATGTCGATATTGCAGCCGGTCTCGCACCGGGTGCAGATCGACTCGGTCTTCTCCAGGTACCAGACGCGCGCCTTGAAGCGAAAATCCTTGGCCGTCAGGGCGCCGACCGGGCAGACGTCAACGACATTCATGGAGTAGGGATTGTCCAGCGTTTTGCCCGGAAACAGGTCGATATTGCAGTGGTCGCCCCGGTCAAAAATTCCCAGCTCGCCGGTCTCGGTGACTTCATCCAGAAAACGGGTGCAGCGGGCGCACAGAATGCAGCGCTCCTGGTCGAGCATGACCTGGGGACCGATCTCGACCGCCTTGTCTTTCTCGACCTTGGCCTCAATCGGCATCTGGCTCTTATACGCCCCGTAGTCCATGTAGTAGTCTTGCAGCTTGCACTCGCCGGCCTGGTCACAGATGGGGCAGTCAACCGGATGGTTGATCAGGATGAACTCCAACACCGCGGACTGGGCGGCCTTGACCTTGGGGCTGGTGGTATGGATGACCATGCCGTCATTCACCCGCGTATTGCAGGCGATTTGCAGCTTGGGCATCTTCTCGATTTCGACCAGGCACATCCGGCAGTTGCCCGAGATGCTGAGGCCCGGGTGGTAGCAGTAGTGCGGCACCTCTATCCCCAGACGCTCGGCCGCCTGGATGATATTGAGCCCGGCCTCAACCGTAATCTCCCGCCCGTCAATCTCAATCTTTGGCATACGAACCTCACGCAGCCTGGGGCTGGCTGTCCGCCTTTTTGCGCAGCGGACACCCGCCCTCGGTAATATGGGCCACGAATTCGTCCCGGAATTTACTCAGATAGCTCTGGGTCGGCATGGCTGCGGCGTCGGCCAACACACACACGGTGTTGCCGGTCATGTTGGTGCAGATCCGGTCAATCAGGTCGATATCGTCGGGCTGACCGTTGCCCTCCTCGAGGCGGACCAGCAGCTTGTGCAGCCAGCCGGTGCCCTCGCGGCACGGCGAACACTGGCCGCACGACTCGTGGTGGTAGAAGCGGTCGATGATTTCGAGCGCCTGGACCATACAGGTGTCTTCGTCCATGACGATGATTCCGGCCGTGCCCAGGAAGGCGCCGATCGCCCGCATGGAATCGAAGTCCATGTTGACGTCAATCTCGTCTGGAGTGAGGATGGGAAACGACGAGCCGCCCGGCATGACGGCTTTCAGTTTTTTTCCACCCAGAATGCCCCCGGCGTAGTCATAAATGACCTCGCGCAGCGGCATACCCATCGGCAGCTCGTACAGCCCCGGCTTTTCGACGTGACCGCTGACACAGTAGATCTTGGGACCCGGACCGGTCTCCGGCCCGATGGCCTTAAACCACTCCGGGCCGTGCCCGATGATGGACGGCACACAGGCCAGGGTTTCGACATTCTGGACAATCGTCGGACAGCCGAACAGGCCGTACACCGCCGGAAAAGGCGGTTTGATGCGCGGATAGGCGCGCTTGCCTTCCAGGGACTGGATCAGGCCGGTCTCTTCGCCGCAGATATAGGCTCCCGCCCCACGGTGCACGTACACGTCAAGATCAAAGCCGCTGCCACAGATGTCTTTACCCAAAAGGCCATGGGCGTAGGCCGCCTCAATCGCCTCGTGGAGGCGTTTGGCGCCGAGGACAAATTCTCCCCGGATATAGATATAGGCCGTGTGGGCGTTGATGGCGTAGGCGGAGATCAGGATACCTTCGAGCAGGACGTGGGTGTTCCACTCGATAAGCGCGCGGTCCTTGAAGGTTCCCGGCTCGCTCTCATCCGCATTGGCGCACAGGTAGACTGGTTTATCCGAGTCTTTCGGCAAAAAACCCCACTTCATGCCGGCCACGAACCCGGCCCCGCCCCGGCCGCGCAGATTGGAGTCCTTGACCTGGGCGGTGACGTCTTGCGGCGTGAGCGTGGTCAGGGCTTTCTTGGCCGCTTCATAGCCGCCGTGTTCGAGGTAGACATCGAGCTTGCGAATGTCGGGAACATCGAGGTGGCGCAGGAGTACTCGGTCAGCCATGCTTTTCGCCTCGCTTTACTCAGGTGCGGGAAATCGGCAGCCGCGCGGACCGATTCCAGATTCGGTCTCTCGGGCGTCGTGGGGAGGATAACCGCCCCGGTTTTCGGTGTCAACGGAGGAGAGCGGTCCCCGGCATTTACATTTCGCGCCGCCTCTGGTTTAACAGCCGGCCAGATGATCGAACAACTCACCCTGTGGCTCCACCTGCTGGCCATGACCGTTTTTGTGGGCAGCGCCGTCACCGTGCTGGTCGTCCTGCTGCCGATGGCCGACCGGATTCCCTCGCCGGCGGACAAACAGAAATTTCTGGCCCAGGGACTGAGAGCTTACAACCCGCTCAGCATCGGTGCGCTGGGCCTGATTATCATGACCGGCGCGTTCAACCTGACCGCGTATAAGCAGCAACTCGGCCCACAATTCTTTGCCCTGCTGGGCGGCGTGCTGGGTCTGAAGCTGCTGCTCGTCTTTGTTCTGATTCTGATCAGCACCTCGGCCACGATCGGCATGGGGCATCGCCTGGTTCGCACCGAACTGCGGGGCGAGACCTTCGATCCGGCAAAGCTGCCCGGTCTGATCAGGCGCGTACAGCTGTTCACCGTCCTGACCGTCGCCTTGAGCGCGGCGGTGGTGTGGGTGTCGATGGAGATGAGCGAGCGGGCCGAGACCGCGACGGCCGGAGTGTCGCAGGCGCCGCTCCCTCGGTCGGCGGGGCCGGACGCCGAAACGCCCGACCGGGATTAGGCCCGCCGCCGGCTCTCCGACCGTCCGGGTCGGTCTCAGGAGCCGGACCAGCGCGGCGGTCGCTTTTCCACAAAAGCCGCCACCCCTTCGGCGTAGTCGGCCTGGGTGGTCATGTCTCGAATCAGGCTGCCAGCGCTGTCAACGGCCGATTTTGCGTCGCGGTGCAGGTCGGTATAAATCTGCCGCTTTGTTTCCCGCAGCGAGCCGGGAGAAACCGTGGCGATCAGGTTTTGGGCGTAGGCGTAGGTGTGGGGCAGCAGCTCATCGGGTGCCAGGACGGCGTTGACGAGTCCCATCGCATACGCCTCGTCGGTCAAGAACACGCGGCTCGACAGCAACACATCGTTGGCCCGGGTCAGGCCGATCAAACGCGGCAACAGCCACGACAGACCGAACTCGGCGGGCAGGTTGAGTTTGCCGTGGGCCGTCGTCAGCTTGGCTCCGGTCACGGCAAAACGCAGGTCGGCATAACAGGCCAGGACCAGACCTACCCCGGCGGCCGCACCGTTGATGGCCGCAATGACCGGCTTGCTCAGGCCAAACTGGTAGGCGAAATCCGCGTCAAACTCCGGCCGCACGCCATAGCCGGGCCGGGCCATGTCCTGCGGCGTGCCCGGATCGTAGCCGCCCTTGTCCACATGGCCCTCCAGGGCCCGAGAGTCGGCGCCGACACAAAACGTGTCGCCGGCCCCAGTCACGACAATCGCCCCCACCGTCGGGTCATGCTCGGCCTGCTCCAGCGCCCAGCGGTATTCGGCGTGCATCCGTCCGGTCCACGAGTTCCGGCGCTGCGGGCGGTTCAGGGTCAGCGTCGCAATCCCGTCGGTGACCCGGTAGAGAATAACTTTCAGTTCCATGTGTGTTTCCTGTCGTCGGCCAGCAGCCGGCTCAGACGTCGAGGGCCAACAGCTCGCCCAGGTGTTGATCAATCTGCTGGAGATAGGCCGGCTCCAGCCCGAACAGTCCCAGGTGGCCGTACATGCTGTGGAGCACCCGAAACTCACTGTTGGGGATGAGCTTGTGCTCGGCTTCGCAGTCGCGGGGCGGAAAGAACATGTCTTCGTCAATGGGCAGAACAAAGACCTTGGCCGTGATGCGGGCCAGGGCCTGACCGAGATCGCCGCCGGTGTGGCGGCTGACATCACCGCGCTGCCACTTCCAGGCCATGCACAACAGGTTGTTGGGATCCATGGGCAGAAAGTAGTGTTCGACAAAGCCGACGATAAAGTCTTCAAGCGATGAGAAACCCAACTCCCGCCACGTCTCCTGTTTAAACATCTCGGTACAGAAACCCATCACCCCCCACAGCCGGGCGTGTCGACGTAAGCCCAGGTGTACGGCGTGCGGGTCGGTGTACCAGCCCGCATGCCAGGCCGGGTCCGAGGTGATGGCCTCGGTCAGAGTCTCGACAAACAGAAAGTCGTGCGGGGTGTTTTTGGCCGTGCCGGCCAGGGGAGCGGCGCGTTTGACCATGTCCGGATAGCGCACCGCCCACTCGTAGGTCTGCTGCGCGCCCATCGAGCCGCCACACACCAGTTCCAGCCGCTCAATCCCGAACTGCTCGGTCACCAGCTTGTGCTGGGCGCGCACGTCATCGCCAATCCGGATACGCGGGAAACGGGCCATGTTGAACGGGGCGGGCGTATTGGTCGGCGAACTCGACAGGCCGTTGCCGAGCTGGTTGGCGATGATGACAAAATACCGGTCCGGGTTAATCGCCCGGCCCGGCCCAACGTGTACGTCGGCCATGATCTTGCTCGTGCCCGAGTACCAGGTCGGCAGCAGGACAGCATTAGTCTTATCCGCGTTCAGCGTGCCGAGCGTGGTGTAGGCGAGCTGGCCAGCGTGAAGCGTGCCACCTTCTTCCAGTCCGAAGTCGCCCAGCTGGAAAAGCTGGAACGGACCGTGCTTGTCCTGGGAGTAGTAGGAGTTGAACAGCTCAGACATAGCGCCTCTCCTTGTTTTCTGTCCCGCGTCGGCAGAGCCCGTTCAAGTCGAAATCTGGCGCAGCTGATAGCCAAAACGCGGAAAGTGGACGGTCACCAGTCCGGTCCGTGCCTGGCTATGCTGAAGCGCCATACGCACCGCATCAATAGAGACCAGGGTGCCGATACTGGGGTTGGCCTTTCCGTAGTCGGTCGGCGTCACCGCGACCGTCTGACCCAGGGCAGGGTCGCCATCGAACGGTTCGCTCGGCGGCGGTGGCGGCGGGTCTGCGGCGGCTGCCAGGTCCAGCGCCTCAGACGCGCTCATGGGTCGGAAGTTGCCGTGCCCCCGGGCTGCAACCCGATCCATCCAGCGCCGTATCGGCTCGGGAATAAGCGCCAGGCGCTGGCCTGACAGCTGATCCATGACCCACAGCGGATGGTAGATCACACAGTCGGCCAACGACATGCTGTCGCCACACACATAGGCGCGGCCGTCACTCAGCAGGTCGTAAATCCAGGCCAGCTGAGGGCGCAGCTGGCTCAGGTTCTTGTCGGCCGCCGCCCGCCGGTGGGATAGGCCGGGCTCCGGTTTGCCGAGCAGAGCCGCCCGGTCGGCCAGGAAGTCGGGCGTGAAGCGTTCGGCATCGGCGTAGGCGCACGAGGTGTAGTTGATGGTGTTGCGGGTCAGGATGGAGTCGGTCCAGCGTTCCAGGCCGGCAATAAAAGCCCGTTGGGCAGCCACATCCGGCCCGGGATAGAGCGAAGGCTGGGGAAAGCGCCGCTCCAACTCTTCAATAATCCGCACCGTATCGCAGTAGACCTCAGCCCCGATCTGGAGGGCTGGAGCGCGACGATAACCGCCGGTAAGCGGCAGGTAGTCCGGCTTGGGCAGGACGGGGGGAATCTCAACCGAGCGCCAAGACAGCCCTTTGAGCCCCAGCACGAGGCGGACCTTCTCCGAGTAGTTGGAGAAATCATAGTGGTGCAGAATGAGTTCAGCAGCCATAGCCCCTCCTCAGCCTCTTAGCCTGGATTTTGCCCAGCGTCATCCAGGCTGCCTCGTTCTCCTGGGTTCTGTCCAGAGAGCAGGAGCCACTCGCTGAAGTGCTCAATCATGACCCCGATAATGCGCGTTTCCTCCTCCGAGGCAAAGCCGATGTACACGTACTCGTCGATGTCTTCCCACACGCTCGGGACAGGGCTATCGGTAAAGTACACCGTCAAGGCATCTGCGCCAGGATTGTAGTGAACCCACAGTTGAGCTGGATCAAGTTTCTTGGGGAAATAGCTCTTGACCGACTCGGGAATGCTTATTGACGCCATTGGTACAGCCCAGCGTTGTGACACGTCGGAAGTGGCCTATTCGGCCACGCCTTTGGGCATGGGCGTCGCGCCCGGGCCGGCCTGTTGGCGGAGGGCGTGCTTGAGGCTGGCGACAAATCGTCCGACCTGAGGCAGGAGGTCGGCCTGGCCCTGATGGGTCTCGATGATCTGCGAGATGGCGCTGCCGACAATGACGGCGTCGGCAATCCGGGCCACTGCGGCCGCCTGCTGGGGCGACGCGATGCCAAAGCCGACGCCGACCGGAACCGGCGAGATAGCCCGAATGCGGCGCACCATCTCCGATAAATCGACCGGCAGCGAGGCGCGGGCACCGGTCACGCCGGTCACAGACACATAGTAGACAAAGCCGCGGGCCTGGCTGAGGACGGCGCCGGCCCGGTCCAGAGAGCTGGTCGGCGCCAGCAGGAAAATGAGGTCGAGATCGTGCGCGTCGGTCTCGCGCTTGAGTTCATCGGCCTCCTCGGGCGGCAGGTCTACGCATAACACGCCGTCCACCCCGGCATCCCGCGCGTCGCGGGCAAAGCGCCCGCCACCGTAGCGGAAGATCGGATTGTAGTAAGTGAACAGAACGACCGGGATGCTGAGGGAGCGACGCAGACGTTGGACCAGCTCGAGAATGCCCGCCAACGAGGTTCCGCTCCGCAGGGCGCGCTCGGCCGCCCGTTGGTGGGTCGGCCCGTCGGCCATGGGATCGGAAAAGGGGACGCCGAGTTCAATGATATCGGCTCCCTGACGGGCGAGTTCGTGAACCAGCCCAAAGGTGGTCTCCAGATCAGGGTCGCCGGCCGTAATATAGGGAATAAGCCCGACTTCTCGGCGCGCGCGCAGGGTGGCAAAGGTGTCGGCGATCCGCGTCATTCTCTGCCGTCTCCCGTGTTGCGCGACTCTTCGACATACCGGGCAACACTTTCCAGATCCTTGTCCCCCCGTCCCGACACGTTAATCACCACCGTCTCATCGGGCCGTAGGCGCGGCACCAGAGACGCCGCATAGGCGATGGCGTGGGCGCTTTCCAGGGCCGGGATGATGCCCTCGGTCTCGGCCAGCAGCCGGATGGCGGCAACGGCCTCGGCGTCCCTGACCGTGACATACTCGACGCGCCCCCGGTCGTTGAGATGGCTCAGCTCCGGTCCGACCCCGGGATAGTCAAGGCCGGGCGCCAGGGAGTAGGTATCCTGGATCTGGCCCAACTCGTCTTGCAGCACATAGCTCTTGCTGCCGTGCAGGACGCCGACGTGTCCGCCATTGATCGAAGCAGCGTCCTGCCCGGGTCCCAGGCCGCCGGCCTCAACCCCGATCATGCGGACCTGATCCGCCGACAGAAAGGGCGCGAATAAGCCCATGGCGTTGCTGCCACCGCCCACACAGGCAATCAGATAGTCGGGTAAACGACCGGTCTGTTTGCGCACCTGTCGCTTAGTCTCACGGCCGATCACCGACTGAAAGTCGCGGACCAGCATAGGATAGGGGTGTGGTCCGGCCACGGTGCCGATCACATAAAACGTGGATGAGACCTGGGTGATCCAGTCCCGCAGGGCCTCGTTCATGGCATCTTTGAGGGTGCGCGTCCCGGCCGCCACCTCACGCAGCTTGGCGCCCAGCAGGCGCATCCGAAAGACATTCGGCGCCTGGCGGACCACATCGTCGCTGCCCATGAAGACCTCACACTCGAAACCGAACAGGGCGGCAACAGTGGCGGTCGCCACGCCGTGCTGGCCGGCTCCGGTCTCGGCAATCAGGCGTCGCTTGCCCATGCGTTTGGCCAACAGAGCCTGGCCGATGGTGTTATTGATCTTATGCGCCCCGGTGTGGCACAGATCTTCCCGCTTGAGATAGATCCTGGCTCCGCCCAGACGCTGGGTCAGACGCTCGGCAAAGCTCAGGGGGGTTGGGCGACCGACGTATTCGTGGCGCAGGGCGCGCAGCTCGGTCTGAAAGGTCGGGTCGCGCCGACACTGACGATACAGCTCCTCCAGCTCAATCAGCGCCGGCATCAGGGTTTCGGCAACGTAGCGTCCCCCGTACGGACCAAAGTGACCACGGCTGTCAGGCTGTCTTGGCATACTGGATAAAGGTGCGGAGTTTGTCGGCATCCTTGTGGCCTGGGGCACGCTCCACGCCGCTGGCGACATCGACCGCCCAGGGCTGGACGGTGCGGATTGCCGTAGCGACGTTCTCGGGCGTTAAGCCGCCGGCCAGAATAAGACGCTGGCGCTGGTCCTCGGGCAGCCCGGCCAGCCGCGACCAGACAAAGCTGGTCCCGGTCCCTCCGTATCGGCCCGGACGGTAGGTGTCAAGCAACACATAGTCGGCCGGGTGGGTGGACCAGTCCGGGAGCAGGGGCTCAGCCCCGACCCGCAGAGCTTTAATCGTTTTCTGTTGCCAGCCACGGCAGTCTGGCGCGGTTTCATCGCCGTGGAACTGGACGGCGTGCAGGCCGAGTCGCTCGGCCAGTGCCGCCACCTGGTGTCGCGGGGCATTCACAAACACCCCGACCCGCCAGACCGAGGGCGGAAGCAGGTCACAGATGGCCCGGGCGGTCGGCTCGGACACGTAGCGCGGGCTGGGCGGGTAGAAGTTGAGGCCGATCAGATCGGCGCCAGCCTCGACCGCCAGGCGTGCGTCGTCAACATTGGTAATGCCGCAGATTTTAACCCGGATCGTCATCTGACGCTGAGAGAGACGCGGCTCACGGGGCAGCCCGCAGCATCGCCCGGAGGGGTTCGCCAGGGTCTGGGGCGGCCATGAAGGTCTCGCCGATCAAAAACGCCCTGACGCCCCGCGCTTCGAGTCGGTCCAGTTGCCCGGCCCGGGACAGACCGCTCTCTGACACCACAGTCACGCCGGACGGAATATGCCCCAGCAGACGTTCGGTCGTCTCGATGCTGGTCTGAAACGTGCGCAGATCGCGGTTGTTGATGCCCAGCAGTGAGACCTGGCAGGCCAGGGCGCGTTCGAGTTCGGCCTCGTCATGCACCTCAACCAGACAATCGAGCCGCAGAGAGTCGGCCAGCGCCGCCAACTCCTGGAGCTGGGCGTCTGACAGAATGGCGACGATCAGCAGGATGGCGCTCGCCCCATACGACCGGGCTTCATACACCTGATAGGGATCGAACACAAAATCCTTGCGCAGCAGCGGCAGGCCGATGTGCTCACGAATCAGGCCTAAATAGTCGAGATGCCCCTGAAAGAACTTCTGATCGGTCAGTACCGAGATGGCTGCGGCACCGGATGCGGCATAGGTGTGGGCCAGCCGCAGCGGGTCAAAATCCGCCCGGATGACGCCTTTTGACGGCGAGGCCTTTTTTACCTCGGCGATAATCGCCCGGCCGGGGTGCTGCTGAAGCGCCTGCAGAAAGGCGGGCGGCACGGACTGGAAGTGGACTGAATCCTGGAGTTGGGCCAGGGAGACCGTCCGTTTTTGAGCAGCCAGTTCGGTCCGTTTGTGGGCCACAATGTCGTCGAGAATCATTCCGCTTCCGTGAGGCTCAGAGCAATGTAGGCGTCAAGCGTCTGCGCGGCAGCTCCGCTATCAATGGCGGCTTGGGCACGGGCGACCCCCTGGCCGACAGACGAGACGAGATCGCCGACGTACAGCGCGGCCCCGGCGTTGAAACACACGATATCACGGGCCGGGCCGGGCTGACCGGCAAAAACATGACGGATGAGGTCGGCCGATTCCTGGGCGCTGCTCACCTGCAGCTCGGACAGCCGGCAGGCGGACAGGCCGAATTCGGCGGGCTGAACGGTATAGGTTTTGACCTGACCCTCGGTCCACTCGGCAATGTGGCTGGGACCGGACAGCGAGAGTTCATCCAGACCGTCCGCGCCGTGGACGACCAGCGCATGGCGGCTCCCCAGGCGGCCCAGGGCTTCGGCCAGCGGCGCGACCCAGCGCTGGGCAAAAACGCCGATGAGCTGGTGTCCGGCCCCGGCCGGGTTGGTCAGCGGGCCGAGCAGGTTGAAAATCGTCCGAATCCCAATTTCTCGACGCGGTCGAGCGGCGTATCGCATCGCCTTATGAAAGGCTGGGGCCAGAAAGAAGCCGAAGCCGACCGTCCGCAAGGAGTGGGCCACCTGTTCCGGCGTCAGTTCAATGCGTGCTCCAAGCGTTTCCAGGACATCCGCGCCGCCAACCACGCCGGACATGGCCCGGTTGCCGTGCTTGGCCACACGGCCGCCAGCCGCGACAACGACAAAGGCCGCAGCGGTGGAAATGTTGAAGGTGCGGCAGCCATCCCCGCCAGTCCCACACGTATCAATGACCGGCCCGGGTGGCTCGACCCGGGTGGCACGGTCTCGCATCACCCTGGCTGCACCGGCAATCTCGGCCACAACCTCGCCCTTCACGTGCAAACCGGTCAACAGGGCGCCGATTTGGGCCGGGGTGGCCTGGCCGTCCATGATCTCGGCTGTGACCAGAGCCATCTCCTGCTCGCTCAGGTCATGGCCGGCGGCCACACGGGCGATGGCCTCTCGTACCGTCATAGACTGCTCTCAGTGCAAAACGGGGTAGGCCTGGGCAAAGGTTTTCTGGTGTCGGAAGCGCGAGATCGCCGCCTTGGCCTCCAGCTCTTCACGAAAGGGTCCGACCCGAACCCGATACCACACCCTGCCCTGTCGAACGACCTTGCTGATTGAGGGGCTGTAGCCCTGTTGGCGCAGCCGTTGCGCGGTCTGCCGAGCGGTTTGCTGCCGGGTCGTGGCCTGGACCTGGACACTCCAGCGTCTCGGTCTGGCGGGCGGCTTTCCATGCTGCGCGCGTGGTGGGACTGTGACGGGTGGCTTGGGCTCAGGCGCGGCGGCAGGTGGCTCGGCCGTGGCGGCAGGTGGCTCGGCCGTGGCCAAAAGAGGCAGCGGGGCGGATGGTTTCGGGCTCTCTGGCTGCTGGACCGGGACCGCCGCTTGGGGACTGGGCAGAGGCAACGCCGGCGGGCGGGCGAGGAGTTCGGTTTTCGACCGTCCAACAGGCACGCGTAACGGCGTAGCCTGTTCGACCGTTTTCTGGGCTTGAACCTCTTTGCCAACATAGATGCCAAAGACAAAAATCAGAACAGAAGCAAACAGGCAACTCACCACCAGTAGGCTTCCTTCAAACGCACTCACCTGTAACCGATACCGTCGCTGTGCCATACCCGTGTTCGGGCCGAGCCCTCAGCAAACCAGGGGGGCGGCATACAGCCCTCCCCCCTGGTTTGGTACACTCTTGGCTCGTTCCGCCCGCTCCTCCCACTCCTCCAACACTCGGACCGCCCTCGCATGCCCCGTTCCACTGCCGACCGGCTGTGGCCTTTAGTCGGTCGCCGTCTCGGCCTCGCGTTCGGTGAACTCAATCAAGGATAGCGGAGCCGCGTCGCCGCGTCGAGGGCCGAGCTTGATAATCCGGGTATAGCCGCCGGCGCGATTCTCAAAACGTGGGGCAATGTCGTCAAACAAACGCGACACCAGGGTCCGGCTGCCCAACTGGGCATAGGCCAGACGGCGGGCGTGGAGGGTATCCTTCTTGCCCAAGGTGACAATACGGTCGGCCCAGCGTCGGAGTTCTTTGGCCTTGGCGTCGGTCGTTTGGATTTGCTCACGCTGGATGAGCGCCTTGAGCAGGTTACGGATCAGCGCTCGGCGATGCGCCGTGGTACGGTTCAGTTTTCGTCCGGTTTTGAGGTGTCGCATGGCGGTGTATCTCATGTCCCCTACGGGGCTCTAGGAACTCAGCTCTGGCTCGTGTTCTGCGCGCAGGCGGTCCAGCTCTTCCCGCGGGGGAAAGTCGTCGAGCTGTAGCCCCAACTCCAGCCCCATGCTCTGCAGGGTTTCCTTGATTTCGTTCAAGGATTTCCGACCGAAATTCTTGGTCTTGAGCAGGTCGGCCTCACTGCGCTGCACGAGTTCCCCAACATAGCGCAGGTCGGCGCTCTGGAGGCAGTTGGCAGAGCGTACTGACAGGTTCAATTCTTCAATCGGCTGGAGCAGATTCTCATTCACAACCACGGCCGGCTCTTCGCCGGTCTCAGGTCGCCATTCCTGCTCCCCACCCGGACCGGCAAAAACGTTGAGCTGATCCTGGATAATCCGGGCCGCCGACGCGACCGCTTCTTCGGGCTTCAGGCTGCCATCGGTCCACACTTCGAGGGCCAGCCGCTCATAATCGGTCCGCTGGCCGACGCGCGCATTGGTGATGGCGATATTCACCTTGCGCACTGGAGAAAATGCCGCGTCGAGCGGAATCGTGCCGATGGGATCTTCCTCAGATTTATGCCGCTCGGCAGTCACATACCCCCGGCCGGTCTGGACGACCGCTTCGAATTCGAGGCTGGTGTCTTTGCCCAGGCTGGCGAGACGTTTGTCGGGGTTCAGAATTTCGACCTGAGCGCCAACTGTCAGGTCGGCTGCAGTCACCTCACGCTGGCCCTGCACGTCGAGCCGGATCGTCTCCTGGTCGGTGTCCTCAAGACGAAAACGGACTTCTTTGAGGTTGAGCAACAGGTCGGTGACGTCTTCGGTCATCCCGGACACGGTTGAGAACTCGTGCAGCACCCCGTTGATGCGCACCTTGGTGATGGCCGCGCCGGTCAGCGACGAGAGCAAGACCCGGCGCAAGGCGTTCCCTATGGTCGTGCCGAAACCCCGCTCAAAAGGCTCTCCGCTAAAGCGACCGTAGGTGGGCGTGAGCGTTTGCTCCTCAACGTCGAGGTTCTGCGGCTTGATCAAACTATGCCAAGTGTCCTGCATGCTCCTCCCTCTTCCTTAGACGTGCGGGGCGACAATCCGGAGCCACCCTGGTGGCATGCGGTGTTAGACTTTCGAGTACAGCTCAACAATCAGCTGTTCATTGACCGGCACGGTGAGGTCAGCTCGTCCGGGCAGGGCTTTCATTCTGCCGACAAAGGTATCCTTCTCAACCTCCAACCACTCCGGTACGCCACGTCGCTGGGCCAGCTCGGCTGCCTCCTGGATACGGGCAATTTTCCGGCTCGCCTCCCGAACCTGGACCTCGTCGCCAATGCCGACCATGTAGGAGGGAATGGTCACCCGACGATTATTGACCAGAAAGTGGCCGTGGCGGACGAGCTGTCTGGCCTCCGAACGCGAGGTCGCAAATCCCATCCGGTAGACGGTGTTGTCAAGACGACGCTCCAAGAGCAAGAGCAGGTTCTCACCGGTAACACCGCGCCGACGCTCGGCCAGGGAAAACATTCGACGGAAGGGCTTCTCCAGGGCGCCGTAGATGCGTTTGAGTTTTTGCTTCTCACGCAGCTGGATACTATACTCAGTCGCCTTTCGGCCTCTGCCCTGACCGTGCTGTCCCGGCGGATAACTCCGCCGTTCTATTGCACATTTATCGGTGTAGCAGCGCTCTCCCTTGAGGAAAAGCTTGATTCCCTCTCGCCTGCACAGGCGACAGACTGGCCCGCTGTATCGCGCCACAAAATCCTCCAGCTTTCGTCTAGCTTGGTGGGGGGCTCCGTCGTGTCAGTGATGGCTCACCACAGTCTCTCTCGCGTGTGAGTGTTGACATTTGCCCTTTGACTTTTGACTTTCTTGGCCTCAGCCGCCTCAGACCCGTCGCCGTTTTGGAGGACGACAGCCGTTATGCGGAATCGGGGTCACGTCCCGGATGACGCTGACCGCAAAGCCGGTGGCCTGCAATGAGCGCAGGGCCGACTCCCGCCCCGCTCCCGGTCCCTTGACATGGACCTGAACGGAACGCATGCCGGCATCGGCCGCTTTTCGCGCCGCGCTCTCGGCCGCCATTTGCGCGGCATACGGCGTGCCCTTGCGTGAGCCTTTGAAGCCTACGCTGCCCGAACTGGCCCAGGCGACCGAATTCCCCTGCGGGTCGGTGATGGTCACGATGGTGTTGTTGAAGGTCGAGTAGATATGAACGACGCCCTCTGGGACCGACCGCTTCACGCGTTTCCTGCGTGTCGAAGCACGCTCGCCGGCTCTGGCCATGCCATATTCTCCTTACAGCTGCGGACTAGCGAACCGGCGCCTGTTTCTTCCCGGCCACCGTGCGCTTGGGGCCTTTTCGGGTCCGCGAGTTTGTCTTGGTCCGCTGTCCCCGGACCGGCAGATTCTTGCGGTGCCGGATGCCCCGATGGGATCCGATGTCGATGTAGCGCTTGATATTGCCGGTCACGTCCCGGCGCAGGTCGCCCTCAACCCGATAGTCTTCCTCAAGAACACGGCGAATCGTGGCCACCTCGTCATCGCTTAAATCATCGGTGTTGCGCTCCAGCGGGACAGCGGCCGTCGAAAGGATGTCGGCCGCCGTCTTGCGCCCAATGCCGTAGATGTAGGTCAGGCCGATTTCGATCCGCTTATTCCGGGGCAGTTCAATCCCGGCGACACGTGCCATGGTGCTTCTCCCTGTCCTCGCTGGTCCTAGCCTTGGCGTTGTTTGTGGCGGGGATTCTCACAAATAACGCGCACTTTTCCAAAACGGCGAATAAGCTTACACTTCCGACAAATCTTTTTGACCGAAGCCCGAACTTTCATACACGGCTCCTCTCTGACGACTTCAGAGCTGGCTCAGGATCTGTGGCCCGCGCTCCGTAATCGCAATGGAGTGCTCAAAATGCGCCGACAAGCTGCCGTCTTTTGTCACCGCGGTCCAGGCGTCATCTTTCATCATGACCGCCGCCTGTCCCATATTGACCATGGGTTCAATCGCCAGGACCATGCCTTCTCGCAGGCGAACACCGCGATTTTTGGTGCCATAGTTAGGGACGGCGGGATCCTCGTGCAGGCGCCGCCCCACCCCGTGACCGACAAAATCGCGCACAACGGAAAAGCCTTCCCGTTCAACACGGTCCTGGATGGCGGCCGACACATTGCCCAAGCGGTTTCCGACCTGGGCCTGGGCGATCCCTTCTTCGAGCGACTCGGCCGTCGTGGTCAGGAGTTTGTGTGTGCGCTCCGGAGCGGCTCCGAGCACAAAGGAGATGGCGGCGTCCCCATAAAAGCCCTCATGGATGACACCAAAATCAAGACTCACCACGTCTCCGTCTTGGATGGTGCGCGCAGTCTTCGGAATCCCATGGACAATCTCATCGTTGATCGACACACAAATCGTGGCCGGAAAGGGCACCGAGCCATTACGGATGGTATACCCCTTGAAGGCAGAGGCGGCGCCCTTTTTCCGAATCAGTTCGGCGGCCCAGCGGTCAATTTCACCGGTTGAGATACCGGGGCGCACCTGCTCTCGCAGCTCAGCCAGGATCTCGATCACGATCCGGTTGGCTTTGCGCATGAGTTCAATTTCGTGTGGCGACTTGAGGAAGATCATAAGCCTGTAGCGTGGGCTATCCTCTGCGGCCCCGAATGCGGCCCCGTTTCATAAATCCTTCATAATTGCGCATCATGATCTGGGTTTCCATTTGGCCGACCGTGTCAAGGGCCACACCAACAACGATCAGCAGCGCCGTTCCGCCAAAGAAGAAGGGCACGTTAAAGAAACTGACCAGCAGATTGGGTATGACACAAATGATGGCCACATAGATGGCGCCGCTCAGGGTAATGCGGCTCAGTACCCGGTCAATGTATTCAGCCGTCCGCTGCCCCGGCCGGATCCCGGGGATAAACCCTCCGTATTTCTTCATATTGTCGGCAACGTCGGTCGGATTGAAGACGACCGCGGTGTAAAAGTAACAGAAGAAAATGATCATGGCTACATAAGCCAAGTTGTAGATGGAGCTGCCGGGAGCCAGGATATCGGCCACGGCCTGGGCCCAGGCATGCTCGGAGAACCCGGCTATGGTCACCGGAAAAATGAGGACCGACGAGGCAAAAATAGGCGGAATGACTCCGGCGGTATTGATCTTCAGCGGCAGATGCGAACTCTGCCCGCCGTAGACCTTGCGGCCGACCATCCGTTTGGCGTACTGCACCGGGATGCGCCGCTGAGAGCGTTCCATGAAGATCACCGCTCCAACGATGGCCACCATGCCAACCAGCAGCAGCCCGACGGTCAGAATACCCAGCTCGCCCTCACGCACAAATTCGGTCGTGGCGGTCACCGCCGAGGGAATGCTGGCCACAATGCCGGCAAAAATGACCAGGGAGATACCGTTGCCAATGCCCCGCTCGGTAATCTGCTCGCCCAGCCACATGATGAAAGCCGTGCCGGCGGTGAGGGTAATCATGGTCATGAGGCGGAAACTCCAGCCGGGCTCAAATACGACGGAGTTGCCACCCGGCGCCTGGATCTGCTCCAAGCCGATGCTGATGAAAAAGCCCTGCACCAGCGATAGCCCGACCGTGCTGTAGCGCGTGTATTGGGTAATCTTTCGCCGACCCAGCTCACCCTCTTTGGACAGGCGTTCGAGGGTGGGAACCACGACGGTCAGGAGTTGCAGGATGATGGAGGCGCTGATGTAGGGCATGAT
>JAAXHF010000249.1 GCA_012271025.1 Deltaproteobacteria bacterium
GTCGATCTCGGCCAGCTCTTCGGCCAGCCGCAGGGGGTTGCCGACCACCGGCAGGGGGTTGCCGAGCAGCACAATGCGGACCTTCTCGGTGATCCGGGCCAGGATCGAGGCCTCCACATCGACCACCGAGCCCATGCACAGGATCAGGCCGTGGTGCTCGTTCAGCATGATGCCGTCAAAGCCCATCTTCTCGGCAAAGACATCCTCGTCGAGGTATTCGTTGTACAGCCGCGAAGCCACTGCGGGATCGTAGTAGGTGTTGGGCACTCCCCAGTAGCCGTTCCTGAGCAGGACCTCCTCGGGCACCGGATGGTAGGGTCGCTCCGAAAAATACATGACATGCATGGCGCATCCTCCTTTATCGGTCGTTGCCGACCATATTCAGCCAAGAAACTGTTGGACGGTCTTGATAAACTCGCTCGATTGCTCAATCTCGGGCCGGTGGCCGCACTGTTCGAGCACGACCAGCCTGGCGCCCTCAATCGACTCGCTATACACCTCGCCGGCGCTCAGGGGGACCACCTCGTCCTGACCGCCCCAGATCAGCAGGGTCGGCAGGCCGCTCACCCCCTGGAGCAGATGCGGCAGGCTGGGGTTGAACAGATACGGCGACCAGGCCAGGCGGGCCACCTCGGCTCGGGCGTCCTCCCAGGCCTCAAACTGCTCGGGTGTTGGTTCTCCGCCGTACAGGGTCGCAAACTCGGGCGTGCGGCCGGGGTTCAGGACACTCTCGTCGAGGTATTTGCGCGAGGTCCGAATGAACAGATCCTTGATCTCGCCGCGCGGCGGCTGAATCCCGGTCGCCCCGACCAGAATCATGCGGCTGAACTGGCCGGCGTGGTTGGCCGCCATTTCGGCCGCAATCCAGCCGCCCAGCGAAAAGCCGATCACGTCGATCGGCACCAGCTCGCGCTCGCGCAGGACGCGCGAGTAAAAGGCGGCCAGGTCGCGGATGCTGCGCGTCCAGTCGAGCTTGGGCGACTTGCCAAAGCCGGGCTGCTGGGGGATCAGCAAACGCCGGTTGGCGGCCAGGGCGGCATGCCACTTGAACCAGCCGGGATGGCCCAGCTCCTCGTGCAGGACGAGCAGCGGTCGGCCGCTCCCGCCGCTGATCAGCGTCAATTCGGTGCCGGCCACCGCTAGCGTTTCTTCGGCCCACTCCTGTGCCTGGTCTGCCATAGTCGGGTCTCCTTTCTGTCCCCCGGCCCTCGCGGCTCGGGCTCACCTGCCACTCTACTCCTGTACATCCTTCCTGCCTGCCGAGTCAAACAGCGTCTCCCCGGTGGCAAACACATTCCAGATCAGCCTCCCGACCAGCATCACGCCGGCGGGCTGATTTCGAGCAATTGCTGAATGGTTCTGTTGTCCGCCTTGATGGTTGGAGGACTCACTGGTGCGACTATGTAAGTATACCTACCAATTCTGGTAGATATTCGCCTTGACGGTTGGATGGCCCGCTGGCATCCTGGCCGCCCAAGAGACGGTGAGCGGACAAACCCTGAACTTACCTCGGTAGTCTGTGAAGGAGGAGAACCCGAAGATGCAAACTGGAACCTTGCCGACCCGGATATCGCTGATTCTTACCAGCAGCCTGTTCTTGCTGGCCGGTGTCCTTTTCAATGCGCACCCCGCCCTGGCGCAGCTCGACTGCCCACTGCCTGACGGCGTGACTCCTCTTGCGGATCCACCTGTGACGGCGCAACAGGTGGAAGACGGCAGCGCCAGCCTGATGGACTTCGTGCTGGCCGTGAAAGACCATCCGGAGCTTGGTCAGGTATCGGCGAGTTTGCACAGGATGTTGCACCTTGGATGTCTCTTCAGGCAGGAGGGGGGGCCGTACCGTTCCGGTTCCACCTACCTCATTCAACTGACGCCCGACGGCAGGCTATCCGCTCACGCAAAGAACATGTCCTTGTCGGGCCGGCTGCTCGACCCCCTGGTATATGGAGCGATCCTTCAGGCATTGGGAATCAACCCGGCTGACCTCACCGATCGTGCTGCGGCCCTGGCCGCTTTCGCTGCCGCGGTAGCCGGGGATGGCGGACCGTTCAATGTGCCCGATGTCCCAGGTGCTTCCGGCTATGCCGCCGCAATTGTATCGCCCAGTTTCCAGACCCCGATCGTGCTGCTCGCGGGATTCGATCTCAACGAATCACACGTAGTTGATGAGGTCATCGATTACGGCGACCCGACCATTGCCGCCGGGGACGTAGTGGACCGGGAAACCCTGAAGGTCTTCGTCACTCAAGCGGGGGAGCGGTTTCGCGAAATCTCACAGAGCGGCGATCCAGCCGCTTTCTACAAAGCCAGGAACGCCATGCGGGATCCGAAGGGGCCCTGGAGACACGGTTCCGTGTACCTCTACATCCTGGATCTCACCAGCAACATCATCACGTTTCACGGTGCCTTTCCGGACAGATTCGAGCTGCGGCCCCTGATAGCCACTGTCCGGGATGTCGTTACCGGAGAGCTCATTCTGCCCCAGGTCATCGAAGCGGCAAGAAGCAA
>JAAXHF010000203.1 GCA_012271025.1 Deltaproteobacteria bacterium
CCGCTGGCCCGGGCGGCCGTTGCGGTCGGTATCGACGGTCTGTTCATGGAGGTTCACCGCAACCCGGACCAGGCTCGCAGCGATAGCGCAAGCGTGTTTCCCCTGGACCAGCTCGAAGCCCTGCTGCGGACCTTGCAGCGTCTCGACCAACTGGTGAAAGCCTAGCAGGCGTCTCCCGAGGGCTGAGCCGACGGGGCGGGTCTACCCTTTGCCCGGTGTGGCGGAGGTGGTATGGTACGTGCTCAGGTGGTTCCACAATGAATCGAAAGCAGGCACGTTTTGTTATCGGTCTTGTTGTCGTGTGCGTCCTGGGTGGGCTGGGCATGGGGTTGTGGCACCAGCGTCAGGACGATCAGGACCTGCCGACCGTGGCCTCGTCCGGCGGGGACCAGCGGATGCAGAACTTCCGGCGGGTCAAGATGCGCGACGGCAAGAAAATCTGGGAAATCGCCGCCACCCAGGCGCGTTTTTTCGAGGACAGCAGGGAGCTGCTGGTCGATTCGCCGACCATGTCGCTGTACCTCGACAGCGGTGAGGTGATTGCCCTGCGATGCCGAGAAGGCCGGGTCACCCTCGGCGAGGGCATGCAGGAGGTCGTGCGGATGAAGCTGAGCGGCGACCTGGAGATGCGGATCGGCGAGTTTTCTCTCAAGACCCAGACCGCGCTGTACGACAGCGCTCAGAATACGGTCTCGGCACCGGATGTGGTCCATGTTGCCGGCCAGGATCTGAACGTTGAAGCCCGGGGCTACCGGATAGTGGTGGACGAGAAGCGGGTGACCCTGCACGCCGAAGTCCATACCACGCTGACCAGGGAAGAGGGCTGATGGGCATGTGTACGCGCGTGTGGCGATCCCTGTCGGCCCAGATTCGAACCGGCCGCTGGCTGGTGTCCGCCGGCCTGGTTTTCTTGTTGCTGGTCGGACACCCCGGCGGCAGTCCGGCCCAGGCTCCCGACACGGACCAAAGCCTGATCGCCTCCCTGTCTTTCGCCGACCGCAACCAGCCCATCGACATCCGCTCCCAGCGTCTCGAGTTCTTATACGCCGAAAAACGGGTCCAGTATCAGGACGAAGTCGTGGCGACCCAGGGTGAGGTGACCCTGACCTGTAATCTGCTGACGGTCAGCTATGAAGAGCCGGCCGAGCCAGACGGCACGCCGCCTGCGGCGTCCACCACCTCCCAACAGCGTCTCAAGGAAATTGTTGCCGAGGGCGATGTCAGGCTGGAGTCCGAAAGCGGCTACGCAACCGGCAGACAGCTGGTGTTCGATCAGACCAAACGGACGGTCACCCTGAGCGGCGATGCCGTGCTGCACGAGGGCGCCAACCAGGTCAGCGGTGATCGGGTCATCGTCTATCTTGACGAGCGGCGGAGTGTGGTCGAAGGCCAGGCGCGCATGCGGCTCATTCCAGGCTCAAACGACACAGGGACGACATCTCAGTGAGTGCCGAGCCAGTCTTGCGTGGCGAAGGACTGCATAAGGCCTACGCCAGACGGCCCGTGCTGCGCAATGTCACGGTCGAGGTCAAGGGCGGCGAGGTGGTCGGCCTGTTGGGGCCGAACGGGGCGGGAAAAACCACCACGTTTTCCATCATTGTCGGCATTATCCGTCCCGACCAGGGTCGCGTATGCTTCAACGACCAGGACTTTACCTCTCTGCCCATGCACCAGCGTGCGCGCAAAGGCGTGACGTATCTGCCCCAGGAGTCGTCGATCTTTCGCAAGCTGACGGTTGAGGAGAATCTGCTGGCTATCCTAGAGACCCTGGACCTGACAAAGGACCAGCGCCAGGAACGCCTGGAGCGGCTGCTGGCCGACCTGCATATCGGCCACTTGGCCAAAAATCGGGCCGATTCGCTGTCCGGCGGAGAGCGACGCCGGGTCGAAATCTCACGCGCCCTGGTCATGGATCCGACCTTTATGCTGCTCGACGAACCTTTTGCCGGGATTGATCCCCTGTCGGTGGTCGATATCCAGGATATTATTGTCCAGCTGCGGGCACGCGGCATCGGCGTGCTGGTGACCGACCATAATGTCCGCGAGACGCTGAGTATCTGTGATCGCGCCTATATCCTGAGTGACGGCCAGGTTTTTGAAGAAGGCACGCCTGCGGAACTGACCACCAGTACGCGCGCCCGACAGGTGTATCTGGGCGAGCGCTTTCGCTTATGAGATCGGCGCTCACACCAAAGAAGACACGCGCATGGCCCTAGAAGTCCGACTCCAACACAAACTCCAGCAAAAGCTGGTCATTACGCCCCAGCTGCAGCAGGCCATCAAGATTTTGCAGCTGCCCCGGGACGAGTTGGATGTTCTGATTCATGACGAACTCGACCAGAACCCGGTCCTCGGGGTCGAGGCTGTTGAGGCGGCCAGCGAGCAGGAGGCGGCGCTGCTCGACGGTCCGCCAAGCGCCGCCCAGGAGTCGGTCCAGGAGCGCAGCGCCGAAGAGGAGATCGACTGGCATACCTATCTGGAGAGCTATAACAACGATTTGCCGTCCCTGCCGCCGTCCGGCGGCGAGGAGGTGGACGAGGAGCGGCCGAGTCTGGTTGAAAATCATCCCAACCGTCCCGAATCCCTCGAACAGCACCTGTCCGACCAGCTCCGTTTCTCCAAGCTGAGCCCTGAGGAACAGTACATTGCCTCGCTGATTATTGGTGAGCTTGATATTGACGGCTATGTGTCGACCCCGCTGGTCGATATTGCCGCCCAGAGCGCCGCAGACCTGGCCACACCGGTCGGGGTCGGGCAGGTCGAACAGGTGCTGGAGCTGATTCAGACCTGTGACCCGCCCGGAGTCGGGTCTCGTGACCTGCGTGAATGCCTGCTGCACCAGCTGCGTTTGCAGCAGACCGAGGCCGGGGACGATCCGGTGTGTGAGCTGGCCGTGCGCATCGTCGACAGCCATCTCGGTCTGCTCGAAGAGCGGGACAGCGAGCGTCTGGCCAAAGCCTTGCAGGTGAGCGGCGAACAGCTGGAGTGCGCCATCCGCCTGATTGCCAGCCTGGAGCCCAGGCCGGGCCGTAATTTCGGCGAGGCTGACGTCAGCTATATCACGCCGGACGTGTACGTGCACAAGGTCGGCGATGAGTATGTCGTCACGCTCAACGAAGACGGCCTGCCGCGCCTCAAGGTCAACGCCTCCTACCGCCGCTTTCTGCACAGCCCGGACGGCGCGGCCAAAGAGTATGTGCGGGGAAAATTGCGCGCCGCCGCCTGGCTGATCAAGAGCATTCACCAGCGTCAGCGGACCCTGCTGCTGGTTGCCCAGAGCATCGTCAAATTCCAACAGGATTTTCTGACCCACGGGGTATCCCGAATGCGCCCCCTGGTGCTGCGCGACGTGGCGGACGAAGTCGGTATCCACGAATCAACCGTCAGCCGCGCGATTGCCAATAAGTATATTGCCACCCCGCGCGGCATTGAGGCGCTCAAGCATTTCTTCACCACCGGCCTCAGGGGTAACAACGGTCAGGACATTGCGGCGAGTAGCGTCAAGGAGCGTATCCGCCAGCTGATCCAGGCCGAGGAGAGCGGCCAGCCGTTGAGCGACGAGGCCATTGCCCGTCAGCTGGCGGCCGAGCACATCACCATCGCCCGCCGCACGGTGGCCAAATATCGCGAGACGCTCCATATTCTGCCGTCATCAAAACGCAGGAAGCTGCGCTAGAACGCGGCCCAGACGAAACACGACAAGGACGGAATCCCATGCGTGTGGTCGATATCCTGAGTCAAGAACTCATTGTTCCCCAGCTGCGCAGCACGACCAAGACCGATGTCCTCCACGAGCTGTCCCAACAGCTGGCCGCCCACTACCCGCATATCAACGCCCAGAGCCTGCTGGCGGTCCTGCTCGAGCGGGAGCGGCTGGGTACGACGGCCATTGGCGAGGGGATTGCCATCCCCCACGGCAAGCTGCCCGGACTGAGAGATGTCGTAGCCGTCTTTGGCCGCAGTTCGTCGGGTATTGACTGTCAGTCCCTGGACGGCGCCCCGACCCAGCTGTTTTTCCTGCTCGTCGCGCCCGAGGACTCGGCCGGCATACACCTCAAAGCCCTGGCCCGGGTGTCTCGCCTGCTCAAGGACAGGGCGTTTCGGGAGCGCCTGCTGCAGGGCCACAGCCAGGCCGATCTGTTCCGGCTGATCTCCCAGGAGGACGCCAAGCTGTGAGCGCTCCGCCCGCCTCCAGTCCGCCGTCGGTGACGCCCCTGCACATCCTGATCGTGACCGGCCTGTCCGGCTCAGGCAAGAGCACGGCGATTCACGCCCTGGAAGATCTGGGCTTTTACTGCATCGACAATCTGCCGGTGACCCTCATCCCCCAGTTCCTGAGCCTGTGCGAAAACAGCCATCAGCCCATTGACCGGATCGGCCTGGGCATTGATGTCCGCGAACGGGTCTCGCTGAACGAATATCCGACCGTGTTGGCCGACCTGCGGCGTCACGGCAGGCAGCTCGATATTGTCTACCTTGAGGCGGCCGACGAGATCGTTATCCGCCGCTTCAGCGAAACCCGCCGTCCCCATCCGGCGGCCGATGAGGGGAGCATCATCTCGGGCATTCGGATCGAACGTCAGCGGCTGGCCGGCCTGCGGGCGCTGGCCGACCAGGTGCTCGATACCTCGGCCCTGACCGTCCACGAGTTGCGCCAGCACATGCGGCGGATTGCCGGCCGCCGCTCGCACCACCCCAGCGCGCTGTTGGTGACCATCGAGTCCTTCGGCTATAAGTACGGCATTCCGACCGATGCGGATCTGATGTTTGATGTGCGCTTTCTGCCCAATCCGTTTTTTGTCGAAGCACTGCGGCCCAAGACTGGCCGCGCGCCGGACGTGGCGGCTTTCGTCCTCGGCTGTCCCGAGGCCGAGCGTTTTCTGGCCCAGGTGAGCGAACTGCTGGTCTCCAGCCTGCCCCTGTACGTCCGGGAGGGCAAAAGCTATCTGACCCTGGCCATTGGCTGTACGGGCGGTCGGCATCGCTCGGTGGCGGTGGCCGAAGAACTCGGCCGCCGCCTGGCCGACGGCGGCTATAGCGCCCATATCCATCACCGCGACCAGCATCGCTGAGCGCGCCCCCGGGTCGCCGCACAGACGCCGCACAGCCATGACACCGCCGCCCACCCTTGTTCGCCTGACCCTGGCCCATCCCGAGGGCTTGCACGCCCGGGTGGCCGCCATGTGGGTCCGGAGTCTGCGCGACTGTGAGGTCGAGGTCACGGTCAGCTGGGACGGGCGGACGGTGAACGGCCGGAGTGTGATCGAACTGCTGACCCTGGGCGCCCCCCACGGCAGCGTGCTCGAAGTGCGGATCAGCGGGGCGGATGCCGAGGCCGCCCTGGCCGCCCTGCGTCAGGTGGTCGAGCCATCTGCTGCCGACTAGCCCTTGACGCTCGAACAGGGATTCTATTAGATGCGCCGTGCGATACGAGACCCCAACGCCAAACAAGGAGAGGGCTGATGGCGGGAAAAGATTTTCTGTTCACCTCGGAATCGGTATCCGAGGGCCATCCAGACAAAATGTGCGATCAGATTTCGGACGGGATCCTGGACGGACTGCTGGCCCAGGACCCGGACAGCCGGGTCGCCTGCGAAACCCTGGTGAAAACAGGCATGGTGGTGGTGGCGGGAGAGATCACCTCCGAGGCTCGCATTGACTACGCCGACATCGTGCGCCGGACGGTACGCGATATCGGCTTCGATCATTCGTCGCTGGGCTTTGACGGCAATACCTGCGCCGTCCTGACCGCGCTCGACCGTCAGTCGCCCGACATCTCCCAGGGCGTCACCGCCGGCCAGGGCTTGTACACCGAACAGGGGGCTGGCGACCAGGGCATGATGTTCGGCTTTGCCTGCGACGAAACCAAGGAATTCATGCCGTTTCCGATTTATACCGCCCATCGCCTCGTCCAGGAGATGGCTGCGGCCCGCAAACGGGGCGAGATCGCCTTTCTGCGCCCGGACGGCAAGTCGCAGGTCACCGTCGAGTACCGCGACGGTCGGCCGGTTCGGGCCGATACAGTCCTGATTTCGACCCAGCACGACCCGGATGCCGACTACAAGACGATCAAAGAGGTGGTGGTTGAAGACATTATCAAAAAGGTCGTGCCGCCCGAGTTCCTGGACGGCGAGACGTCTTTTCTGGTCAATCCGACCGGCCGCTTTGTCGACGGCGGCCCGTTTGCCGACTGCGGCTTGACCGGTCGCAAGATCATCGTCGATACCTACGGCGGAATGGGTCGCCACGGCGGCGGGGCATTCTCCGGCAAAGACCCCAGCAAGGTTGATCGTTCGGCCGCGTATATGGCCCGCTATATTGCCAAGAATATCGTGGCCGCCGAGTTGGCCGCGCGCTGCGAGGTGCAGATGGCCTACGCCATCGGGATGGCCCGGCCGGTCGGCGTCTTTATCGATACCTTCGGCACCGGCGTCCTGCCCGATGAGCGCCTGGCCGAGATTGTCGATAAGGAGTTTGACCTGCGGCCGGCCGAAATCATTCAGACCCTGGGCCTCAAGCGGCCGATTTTCCAGTCCACGGCGTCCTACGGCCACTTCGGCCGTCCGCCCCAGGGCGAGCTGTTCAGCTGGGAGCGGCTCGACCGGGTCGATATGCTCAAGCGGGCGGCCAGCTGAAGCCCGGCCGTTCACACAGAAAAGAGGACATATGGCTGCTCGCAAGGGAGATGTGAAAGATCTCAGCCTGGCCGCGGCGGGCCAGAAACGCATAGACTGGGCCGACCAGCACATGCCGGTGCTGCGCCAGGTGCGCCAGGAGTTTGCCCGCACCAAACCGCTCAAGGGCCTGCGCGTGTCGGCCTGCCTGCACGTCACCACCGAAACCGCCAACCTGATGCGGACCCTCAAGACTGGCGGGGCGAGCGTCATGCTGTGCGCCTCGAACCCGCTCTCGACCCAGGACGATACGGCCGCCGCCCTGGTCGCCCGTGAGGGGATTCCGACCTATGCCGTCCGGGGCGAGGACAACAAGACCTACTACCAGCATTTGCACGCCGTGCTGGGTCAGGGGCCGACCGTGACCCTTGACGACGGCGCCGACCTGGTGTCGCTGCTGCACACCGATGCCAGCTACGAAGACCAGCTCGGGCGGCTGATCGCCAGCATGGAAGAGACCACGACCGGGGTTATTCGCCTGCGCGCCATGGAGAACAATGGCGTGCTCAGGCTGCCGGTCATCGCGGTCAACGACGCCACCACCAAGCATCTGTTCGACAACCGCTACGGCACCGGACAATCGACCCTGGACGGTGTGCTGCGGGCGACCAATATTCTGCTGGCCGGCAAGGTCGTGGTGGTCGCCGGCTACGGCTGGTGCGGCAAAGGCGTGGCCAGCCGGGCGCGCGGCCTGGGCGCCCAGGTGATCGTGACCGAGGTGGACCCGATCCGTGCCCTGGAGGCCGCCATGGACGGCTTTCGGGTCATGCCGATGCTGGAGGCCGCCCGGCTGGGAGACATCTTCGTCACCCTCACCGGCGATACCAGCGTGCTGCGTCGCGAACACTTCCGGGTGCTCAAAGACGGCGCCATTCTGTGCAACTCGGGCCATTTTGACGTGGAGATCGACGTCAAAGCGCTGACCAAAATGGCCAAAAAGGTCGAAAAGAACCTGCGCTCCAACCTCGACTGTTATCAGCTGTCCCAGAAGCGGCGCGTCTACCTGTTGGGCGAGGGACGGCTGGTCAACCTGGCTGCGGCCGAGGGCCACCCGGCCTCGGTCATGGACATGAGCTTTGCCACCCAGGCGCTGAGCGTCAGCTGGGCGGTCGAGCACCGCCAGGACCTTGACGCCCGCGTCCACGCCGTGCCGCAGGAAGTCGAGGACACGGTCGCCACCCTGAAACTGGCCAGCATGGATATCCGGCTGGACACGCTGACGGCCGCCCAAAAACGCTATCTTGCGTCCTGGGAGTTCGGCACCTGAGCCCAGCCTATGCCAGTCGCCCTGCACCAGACCGATCCGACGGGTCCGGCCAGTCCGGCTGGCGTTGTCCTGCCCCCCCTGCCGTCGGCCGACCTGGATATCGAGGCCGGCTCGGACTTCGATCTCAAAAAAATCAGCCAGGAGTATATCGGCCAGCTGCGCCAGGGGCTGACCGACCAGCAGCGGGCCGGCCTCGGCGGCGGCGAGCTGGTCCGCCACTACACCGCCCATATCGACCGTTTGATCCAGTATCTGTTCGCCGCAGCCACCCAGCTCTACGCCCGTCGTTATACCCGCCTCCAGCAGCGCTGTGCGGTCCTGGCCCAGGGCGGCTATGGCCGGGGCGAACTCAACCCCTATTCGGATCTCGACCTGTTGTTCCTCTACCACTGGAAAATCACCCCGTATGTCGAGACGATATGCGAGATGGTCTACTACAGTCTGATCGATTCCGGGCTGGTCGTCGGCCATGCGGTGCGCACCGTGCGCACCTGCACCCGCCTGGCCTCCCAGGACTTGCAGGTCAAGACCTCGCTGCTCGACGCCCGGCCCTTATGCGGCGACGCGCAGCTGAGCCGGGACTTTGAGCTGGCTCTTGAGCGGGAGATCATCGGCAGACAGACCAAGCGGTTTTTTCAGGATAAGGCTGAGGAGAGTCGTCGGCGCCACGAGCAGCACGGCAACTCACCCTACATGCTTGAACCCAACGTCAAGGAGAGTCCAGGCGGTCTGCGCGACCTCCACACCGCCTGGTGGCTGGCCCGGGTCAAGTTCAAGGTGCGCAGCTGGCACGAGCTGTTCCAGAAGGGGATCGTGTCCCAACACACGCTGAGCCAGGTCGAAGCCGCACGCGACTTTGTGTGGCGGGTGCGCAACGCCATGCACCTGGCCACCCACAGCGAGCACGATCAGCTGACCGTCGAGCAGCAGGACGAACTTGCCCCCCAGCTCGGCTTTGCCGATGCGGCCGGCTTCATGTACGAATACTACCGCCACGCCACCAGCCTGCACGGCTTCTCGAACTTCATGCTTGAGCAGTGCCTGGAGCCTCCCCGGCTGTCTTTTTTCCGCCGCCGCCGGGGGCGCGACATCCGGCCCGGGGTCAGAATCGCCGACCAGAGCCTGAGCGTCACCAAGCCCGAACTCCTGACCGACGAGCCGGTCAACATGGTCACGGTTTTTCACGACGCCCAGCGCCACGGCGTGCGTATGTCGCGCGCGACCCAGCAACTCGTGCGCGACACGCTCGACCGTCTGCCGTCCAGCGCTGGAGAAAGCCCGGCCGTGCGCAACGCCCTGTCTGCGGTGCTGAACTGGAAACAGGGGGTGGCGGACACCCTGTGGCTGATGCACAGCCTGGGCGTACTGGGCTGGATTCTGCCCGAGTTCGGCAACATGCAGTGGCGCATCCAGCGCGACCTGTACCACGTCTACACCGTTGATGAGCACACCCTGTACGGCGTGGCCGCCCTGGAGCAGCTGCGCGAGGGACGCTTCAAGGAAGACCTGCCGCTGCTGACCCAGGTCATGCGCGAAATCGACCGGGTCGAGCTGCTGTTCCTGTCCATGCTGTATCACGATGTGGGCAAGGGTCACGGCAGTGAGCACGACCAGCGCAGCGCGGCCATGGTGCGCCGGGCGGCCGATCGCTGGGGCATGGCCGAGGACGACGCCCACGAGTGGTATCTGCTCGTCCAACACCACCTGCTGATGTCGTATATTGCCCAGCGCCGCGATATTTCCGACGACGCCTTGATCGCCGAGTTTGCCCGGACGGTTGAAACCCAGGACGTGCTCAAAAAGCTCTACCTGCTGACCTTCGCCGATATGAAAGCGGTCGGCCCCAAGGTCTGGAACAGTTGGAAGGCCGGTTTGCTGAGCGAGCTGTATCTGCGCACCCTGGAGCGCTTTGAGACCGGCCTGTCGGTCGAAGAAGACCCCCAGGCCCGCGTTCGGCGCCGCAAAGGCGCGCTGGCGGCCCTGCTGCCGAGCCAGGGCCAGGCCGCCCCCGACCAGGTGCGGGCCTTTTTGGCCGACATGCCGGACAGCTATTTCCTGTCCACCCCCGAAGAGAACATCCCCGACCATTTCCGCCTCATCACCCGTTTCAGTCAGACCACGGACGGACCGCAGGCCGAGCCGTATCGGCTCACCCTGGCCCATTTTCCTGAGCGCGAGTACAGCGAGCTGACCATTGTGACCCGCGACCGGCCGGGTTTGTTTGCGCTGCTGACCGGTGTGCTGGCGGCCAATAATCTGAACGTTGCCAGCGCCCGCATCTCCACCAGCCGGGACGGCATTGCCCTGGACGTTTTTCGCGTGTCCCACCTTGGGCGCGCCGAGGTCGTCATGGACGGCGAGCTGTGGTCTCGGCTGCAGACCCGCCTCGAAGCGGTCCTGCGCGGAGAACGGACGCTCGAGGATCTGCTCCAAACCATCCGTTCCCCGTCGTATCTCCGGAAACGCCACAGCCGCATCCCGACCGAAGTCACGGTCGATAATGACGGCTCGCCGGTGTATACGGTCATTGATGTCACCGCGCCCGATCAGACCGGCTTCCTGTTTCGGGTCACCGCAGCGCTCTTCCAGCTCGGGCTGCTCATTCATCTAGCCAAGATCACGACCAATGTGAATCAGGTTCTGGACGTCTTCTATGTGACCGACAGCCGGGGCGGCAGGATCGACGACCCGGACCAACTCGCCGCCGCCCTGCGGGGGCGGATCGTTGATGCGGAGGGGGAGGGCTGATGGGGGACCAGGACGCTCAGGGCGAGGCGATAGCGGCCAGCGACACCTGCGCCGACGCATTTCTCAACTATATGACGGTCGAAAAGGGTTTGGCCAAAAACACCATCCTGGCCTACAGCCGGGATGTGGGCGAGTTCTGCTGCTATCTGCGCGAGCAGGGGCTGGACGACCTGCGCCAGGCCGGGCCGCGGCACGTGATCGGCTTTCTGGCTGCGGTCCGCGAGCGGGGGCTGTCGGCGCGCAGTCAGGCCCGGATGCTCACCGTGCTGCGGGGCTTATACCGTTTCTTACAGCGCGAGGCGCAGCTGCCCGGAGCCGACCCGACCGCCCAGCTGCCGTTGCCCAAAATCGGTCGTCGGCTGCCCCAGGCGCCGTCCCAGGTTCAGGTCGAGGCCCTGCTCAAGGCGCCCGACACCTCGACCCCGCTGGGGCTGCGCGACCGGGCCATGCTCGAACTGCTGTACGCCACCGGTCTGCGCGTTTCCGAACTGATCGGCCTCGACCTCAGCCAGCTCAATCTGGAGGCCGGCTTTGTGCGCGTGCGGGGCAAGGGCGAGCGCGAGCGCGTAGTGCCGCTCGGTGGGCAGGCCAAGGCTCACCTCGAAACCTATCTCAGCCGGGCCCGGCCGGCGCTCCTGAAACACCGGACGAGTTCTGCGGTGTTTCTCACCCGCTCTGCCAAACCCTTAAGCCGTCAGGGATTCTGGCGGCTGCTCAAACAGTACGCCAGCCAGGTGGCCGACGGCGGGGCGGTCTATCCGCACGCGCTGCGCCACGCGTTTGCCACCCATCTGCTCGAAGGCGGGGCAGACCTGCGGGCGGTCCAGTCCATGCTGGGCCACGTCGATATTGCCACCACCCAGATCTACACCCATCTGAGCAATGAGCGGCTGCGCGAGGTGCACCGCAAATATCATCCCCGGGGCTGAGCCTGGCCGGCCTCAAAGTTGACGCGCTTCCTCTTTGTCCAGGGCGTCGAGCATGGCCCGGACGGTGGTCAGCTTCTCACGCGGCTTGCCCTGGGGCTTGCCGGCCTCGACCTCAATCCGGTCCAGCTCTTTCCAGTCGGCAAAGCTGACGTAGCGCACGCCTCTGTCCGACAACAGCCGGGGCAGCGCCTCGGCAGGACTGACCAGGCCGTCGGCTAAGGCCGGCACGTCTTCAAGCATGTGTCTAACGCTGTCCACCGCGTCGGGCTTATTGGTGCCGACGACGCCGGACGGACCACGCTTGATCCAGCCTGTGACATACACCCGCGGCACCACCGCGCCAGTATCCTGATCGATCACCCGCCCGTCCTGGTTGGGAATGATGCCCGCGCGTTCGTCAAACGGCACGCCCGGCAGGCGGTGTCCCTTGTAGCCGATGGAGCGAAAGATCATCTGAATGGGGAATTCCTCGTAGACGCCGGTTCCCCGCGCGCGTAGCGTACCGCTCTCGTCCTTGACCAGCTTGTTCTTCTCCAGGCGCACGCCCTCGACCCGACTGTCGCCCATGATTTCGACCGGCGAGACAAAAAACCGGACCCGGATCTTGCGCCGCCCCCCGCTCTGGCCCTTCTCCAGATGTGCGGCCAGGATATCAACATTGCGCTGATGGACGGCCGGAGCCTGGTCCAGAAATTCCTGGCTGAGATCGTCCATGACCAGGTCGGGCGGATGGATGACCAGATCGACCTCGGGGATCTGGGTCAGCTCGCGGATCTCCGGGTTGGTGAACGCGGCCTGAGCCGCGCCCCGCCGGCCCAGCAGGAAAATCTCTTTGACCGCGCTCTTGGCCAGGGTTTCCAGCGCATAGTCGGTGATATCGGTAGTCGATAACTCCTCGACCGATTTGGCCAGGATGCGCGTCACGTCCATGGCCACATTGCCGTTGCCGATGACCGCCACCCGCTCGACCTGGCTCAGGTCAAACTCCAGGTCGCAATAGTCGGGATGGCCGTTGTACCAGCCGACAAAAATCGTCGCCGGGTAGCTGCCGGCTAGGTCTTCGCCGGGGATGCCCAGGCGGCGGTCCGATTCCGCGCCGGTGGCAAACAGGACTTGGTGATAGTGGGCCAGCACGTCGTCAAGGCCGAGGTCGGTGCCGAAGCTCACATTGCCGAAAAACCGAAAGCGCTGCTGGCCGGCGGTTTTTTCGTACTGCCTGATGACCGCCTTGATCTTCTGGTGATCCGGGGCCACGCCGCCGCGTACCAGCCCGTAAGGGGTCGGCAGCCGGTCAAACAGGTCAACCGTGACTGTGTGATCCTTCTGCCGCAACAACTCCGCGACCGCGTAAAAACCGGCCGGACCAGAACCGAAAATCGCAACCCGGAGAGGGTTTGCCGGGCTGCCCAGGTGCTCTGCCATACTGTCCCTTTCTCACTCGGAAGCCCCCTGCGGGACCCCTTTTTGTAAAGGCCGCACGCTAGCGGCTCTGGCCCAGGTCGTCAACCGGACTAGCTACGTTCTCGATTCGGCGTGTATAATCCCCCCGAAAAGGGGAAATACGGAGCACGCCATGACGCACGAACGCTGGTCCCTGTCCGTTCCGATTGAGGAGGTCCCGCTGGCCGAGCACGCCGAACTGGCCCGCCAGGCCGAGCAGCTGGGCTATACCGACGCCTGGTCCCTGGAAGTCGACGGCACCGACTGTTTTTCTCCCCTGGCGCTGATCGGTTCGGCCACCCGGCTGCGGCTGGGCACCGCGATTGCCAACGTCTACACCCGAGGGCCGGCGACCCTGGCCATGAGCGCCGCCGGGCTGGCCGAGGCCGCTCCGGGCCGCTTCTGCCTGGGTCTTGGCGCCGGCTCGCAGCCGATTGTCGAGAGCTGGAACGGCGGCCAGTTCCGGCGCCCGCTCAGCCGGGTACGCGAGATGGTCGGCTTTCTGCGCCAGGTCTTCGCCGGCGAACGGGTGGTGTTTGAGGGCCAGACCTTCCAGGTGCAGGGCTTTCGGCTGAGTCGGCCGCCCAGCGCGCCCATCCCGATCCACCTCGCCGCCCTGCGCCCGGCCATGTTGAGCCTGGCCGGCCAGATCGCCGACGGCGCGATTCTCAACTGGCTGTCGGCCGGGGATATCAGAAAATCGGTCGCGGTTGTCCGCACGGCCGCCCAGAATGCCGGCCGCGATCCCGACACGGTGGAGATCACGGCCCGGGTATTTGTGTGTGTCGATCCGTCCTCGGCCGAGACCGATACGGGCATCCGACGCCATATCAACACCTATCTCAACGTCCCGGTCTACAAAGCCTTCCACGAGTGGCTGGGACGGGCAGAGGTGTTGGGACCGATGTGGCAGGCCTGGAGCAGCGGCGACCGCAGGGCGGCGGTGGCGGCGGTGCCGCAGTCGGTCATCGACGAGCTTATTCTGACCGGCTCGGCTGAGGACATACACGCCCAGGTCCGGCGCTACATGGAGGCCGGGGTGAGCACGGCTTTTCTACAGTTCCAGAGCTTCGCCAAAGACCCGGCGGTCAAGCGCCAGCGCCTGCTCCAGGCCGTGCGCGACCTGGCGCCGGCCCGGTTCTGAGACGGCCCCCCCGGTGAGCATACGAGAGGCTGTTGCCATGAGCGCGCATGACACCCCGCTAGACTTTATCCGCGAGATCATTGCCGCCGACCTCAGGGCCAACAAAAACGGCGGTCGGGTGGTGACCCGTTTTCCGCCCGAGCCCAACGGCTATCTGCACATCGGCCACGCCAAATCCATCTGCCTCAACTTTGGTCTGGCGGCCGAACACCGGGGAGTGTGCCACCTGCGCTTTGACGATACCAACCCGACCAAGGAAGACCTGGAGTACGTCGAGTCGATTCAGGAGGATGTCCGCTGGCTGGGCTTCGACTGGCAGGACAAACTGTTCTACGCCTCGGATTACTACGAGCAGCTGTACGGCTACGCCGTCCAGCTGATTAAAAACGGCAAGGCGTATGTGGACAGCCTGAGCGCCGACCAGATACGCGAGTACCGCGGCACCCTGACCCAGCCGGGCAAAAACAGCCCGTATCGGGACCGCTCGGTCGAGGACAACCTCGATCTGTTCGCCCGCATGCGGGCCGGCGAGTTTGCGGACGGCAGCCTGGTCTTGCGGGCCAAAATCGACATGGCCTCGCCCAACCTCAATATGCGCGACCCGGTGATTTACCGTATCCGGCGGGCCACCCACCATCGGACTGGGGACGCCTGGTGCATCTACCCCATGTACGACTTCACCCACGGCCAGTCCGACGCCCTCGAGGGCATTACCCACTCGATCTGCACCCTCGAGTTTGAGGACCACCGGCCCCTGTACGACTGGACGCAAGAGGAGCTGGCGGTTTACCGCTGCCAGCAGATCGAGTTCGCCCGTCTCAACCTGACCAACACCGTGATGAGCAAGCGGCGGCTTCTGCAACTGGTCCAGGGGGGCTACGTCTCTGGCTGGAACGACCCCCGGATGCCCACCCTCAGCGGCCTGCGCCGGCGGGGCTATACGCCGGAGGCCATCCGCTCCTTCTGCGAGCAGATAGGCATTTCCAAGCGGGACACGGTGGTGGACATGGCGCTGCTGGAGCACTGCCTCCGGGATGACCTGAACCTGCGCGCGCCCCGAGCCATGGCCGTGCTGCGCCCCCTCAAGGTGATCATCGACAACTACCCCGAGGGCCAGGTGGTGGAGTTTGATGCGGTGAACAACCCGGAGGCGCCGGAAATGGGCACCCGCAAAGTCCCCTTCTCCCGGGAGCTCTACATCGAGCGGGAGGATTTCCAGGAAAACCCGCCGCCCCGTTTCTACCGGCTGGCCCCAGGGCGCGAAGTCCGGCTCCGTTACGCCTGCTACATTACCTGCCAGGAAGTGGTGAAAGACCCGGAGACCGGCGAGGTGGTGGAACTGCACTGCACCTACGACCCGGAATCGGTGGGTGGCTCCACCCCCGACGGCCGGCGGGTCCGGGGGACGCTGCACTGGGTTTCCGCTCCCCACTCGTATCCGGCCGAGGTGCGCCTTTACGACTATCTGCTGCTGGACGAGGATGGGGAAACGGAAGGCGGGGACTTTACCCAGCGGCTGAACCCCCATTCCCTGGAGGTGCTGACAAGCTGCCGGGTGGAACCCGGCCTGGCGGAGGCCCGGCCCGGCAGCCGTTACCAGTTTGAGCGGCAGGGCTACTTCTGCGCCGACGCGGTGGACTCCCGGCCGGGAGCCCCGGTGTTCAACCGCACCGTCTCCTTGCGGGACTCCTGGGCCAGGCTCCAGCAGGCCCAGGCCAACGCCGGTGGCGGCTAAACCCGGGGAAGGGCGACCGAGCCGGGGAGCAAGGATTGGAGTAGGCCGTCGTTCCTGCGGAGGCAGGAACCTCGCAGCTCACAGAGCCGTCTTTCCGGCATCGAGATTCCTGCCTCTGCAGGAATGACGGCAAAGAGGGCAGGAATGACGGTAAAAGGGGCAGGAGTGAGGAAAACCCCTTGAGCCTCAAGGGTTACAGTCAATCAACCCCACCGGGAGGAACATCGTGGCCGACGACATTCGCGTCAGGTACGCTCCCAGCCCCACCGGGCTGCCTCATATCGGCAACATCCGCACCGCCCTGTTCAACTGGCTCTTTGCCCGCCACCACGGCGGCAAGTTCATCGTGCGCATTGAGGATACCGACCAGGAGCGGCTGGTGCCGGGGGCGGTGGAGGGCATCCTGGACGGTTTGGAGTGGTTGGACATCGACTGGGACGAGGGCCCCCGGGTGGGTGGCGACTACGGCCCCTACTTCCAATCGGAGCGCCTGCCCCTGTACCAGGCCGAGGCCGAGCGGCTAATCGGCCAGGGGGATGCCTACCGCTGCTACTGCACCCGGGAACGGCTGGATGCCTTGCGAGCAGAGCAGCGGCGCAACCGGCAGGACTTGGGCTACGACGGCCATTGCCGCCGCTTGCCCGAGGAACAAAGTCGCTCCTACGCGGCCGAGGGTGCCCCCTGCGTCATCCGCTTCGCCATGCCTGACAGCGGGGTTACCCGGCTCCACGACCTGATCCGGGACGAGGTGGAATGGCAGAACGAACTGGTGGACGATTTCATCCTCATTAAGTCCGACGGCTTCCCCACCTACCACCTGGCGGTGGTTACCGACGACCACCTTATGGGGATTAGCCACGTGCTGCGGGCCGAGGAGTGGCTCTCCAGCGCTCCCCGCCACTTGCAGTTGTACCGGGCCCTGGGCTATACGCCCCCCCAGCACGGCCACCTGCCCATGATCCTGGGGCCGGACCGGGCCAAGCTGTCCAAGCGGCATGGCGCTACTTCGATTATGGAGTACCGGGACGACGGCTACCTGCCCGACGCCCTGCGCAACTTTATGGTCCTGTTGGGCTGGTCGCTGGACGACAAGACCGAGGTTATGCCCGTAGCCGCCATGGTTGAGAACTTTACCCTGGACCGGGTGGGCAGGCCGGCGGCCATCTTCGACCGGGAGAAGCTGTCCTGGATGAACGGCCTTTACCTGCGGGAACTCTCCACCGGGGTCTTGGCCGATGCCATGCTGCCCTACCTGGAAAGAGACTTGCCGGCCGACCTGCTCCCGGTGGACCGGGCCTACCTGGAAGAAATAGCGCCCCTGATCCAGGAGCGGTTGAAGCTGCTCTCCGAGTCGGCGGAAATGACCCGCTATTTCTTTGAGCAGCAGCCCGAATACGAGCCGGCCACCCTGGTGCAGCGGGGGATGACCGGGGAGGAGGCGGTGAATGCCCTGACCCTGGCCCGGTCCCGGCTGGCCGGGGCCGAGTCCTTTGCCGCCCCGGCCCTGGAGGAGCTGCTGCGGGCCGCCGGCGAGGAACTGGGTCTGACGCCCCGCCGTTTCTTCGGCGCCCTGCGGGTGGCGGCAACAGGCCGCAGCGTCTCCCCGCCATTGTTTGAAACCCTGGAAGTCCTGGGCCGCGAACGGGTCCTCTCCCGCCTGGAGTGGGCCCTGGAGGCATTGACGGCAGAGGTTGGCCAGTAGTTAACCCTCAATTTCCTCGCCGCAATGGGGGCACGCCCGAATTGTCGGTTCGGGACGCTGGATCATTTCCATCAGCCCGGAGCTGAGGATGCCGGCCGGCAGGGCGAACATTCCGATACCCACCACCGCGATAACCCCGGCCATCACCTTGCCCAACGGCGTTACCGGCGAAACGTCCCCGTAGCCCACCGTCGTCAGGGTGATAATGCTCCACCACATGGCTTCCGGAATGCTGGCGAAGGCCTCTGGCTGGGCGGCGTGCTCGGCAAAGTACATCAGGGACGAAGCGAGCACCAGCATGACGGTCAGCACTAGGACCACCGTCAGCAGTTCCTGCCCCTTGTTCTGCAC
>JAAXHF010000289.1 GCA_012271025.1 Deltaproteobacteria bacterium
CGCAGCTCGTGCGAGACGTTGGCCACAAAGTCGGCCCGAATGGCTTCGAGCCGTTTGAGTTCGGTCAGGTCGTGCAGAGCCAGAATGACCCCGCTGACCGCCTGCCCATTCAGAGCCGGGTGTTCCTCGTGCCACACCGGAGACTGGGGCGAGACGTGCATCTGGATCGCGCTGACCGCGACCGAGCGGGGCTGCTCGCCCTCAATCTCGATTTCCTGGCTCAGCGCCTCAGCCCCGGTCGGGCTGTCGAGCACGGTCCGCACCAGATCGTGGAGCACCGGATGGCGGGAGAATTCGAGCAGGGGCTTGGCCTGGAAGTCCGTCTCCTCAGACGGCTCCAAGAGATCGTGGGCGGCCCGGTTGGAGAAGCGAATGCGACTGTCGGCGTCCAGGACAATCACCCCCTCGGTCATGCTCTGGAGCACCACCTCGAATTCCTGGCGGGCGTCGCGCAAACGTCGCAGTCGCTCGTGCTGGGCGTGCAGCAAGCGGCCCAGGCCGTCTTCTACGAGGCCGAGTTCATCGGGTCTTTGCGTCGGCAGGCCGGGCGGCAGGCTGCGCTCCGAGGCGATAGCGATACACGCCCGCAGGTCGGCCAGGCGCCGCACCACGCTCCGGCTCAAGACAAAAGCGCCGAACGGCGCGCCCAGCCCCAGGCCGAACGCCGCATACCACAACCAGGCCGGGCGGTCGGCGGCGGGCAAGGCGTAGAAGCCCAGCATGCCAAGCAGGCCTGCACAGGCCAGACTCGGAAAGCCGACGATGGCGATACCCAGCCTATTCTTCCAAAGCATCGGGGTTAAACTTATAGCCGACCCCACGGACGGTCAGGATGAGCGTCGGTCTGGTATCGTCGCGCTCGACGCGTTGACGCAGCCGTCGGATGTGGACATCCACCGTGCGGGGCTCGACGTACACGTTGTGGCCCCAGACCAGATCGAGAATCTGGCTGCGGCCAAAGACGCGGTGCGGGTTGCGCACGAAAAACTTCAACAGATCGAACTCGCGCAGCCCCAAGCCCACCGCTTCGCCGTCGCGGTAGACCTCGTAGGTCTCGAAGTCGATCCGCAACCAGCCCCTTTCGTAAGACTCGTGGGGCCGCTCATTGGCCGGTCCGTACGCGCGGCGGAGGATCGCCTTGACCCGGGCGACCAGCTCACGCGGGCTGAACGGCTTGGTGACATAGTCGTCCGCGCCCATCTCCAGACCCAGGACCTTGTCAAGCTCGGCCGCTCGGGCGGTCAGAATCAGAATCGGCACCGAGGCGGTGTCCTCCTGAGCGCGCAGCAGACGGCACACCTCCAGGCCGGATAAACCCGGCAGCATCAAGTCGAGGACGATCAACGACGGCCGCTGTGTGGCCGCCAGATGCAGGCCACGCTCACCGTCGCTGGCGTCGACAACCGCGAACCCCTCGGCCTCCAGATTGTAGCGGACCAGGCTGCGGATATCTTCTTCGTCTTCAACAATCAGGATTTTCCGTGGAGCCTCAGCCATGGCGCCTTCCACAAAAGCTTCCTCCCCCCAGACACGGCGCTAGGCCTCTGAGACAGAGCTTGGCACCGGCGAGACATGCCGGATGTTCTTGCCCTTGACCATATAGATGACCATTTCTCCGATGTTGGTGGCGTGGTCGGCGATGCGTTCCAGATATTTCGCCAGAAACAGGATCCGGGTCGAGCGCGCCACGGTTTCGGGTTCCTCGGCCATCCGGCCCAACATCCGGCCGAATACTTCGGCCGTCAGGTCATCAATAAAATCATCACGCTGGCACACGTCCAGCGCCAGACCGGTGTCCTCGCGGACAAAGGCGTCCAGACTGTCACGCAACATCGAACGCGCCCACTCGGCCATGCGTGGCAGGTCGGCGTAGGGCCGCAGGGGCGGCTCCTCGTTGAGTTCCAGCGCCCGTTCGCACACGTTTTGGGCAATATCGCCAACCCGTTCCAGATCGGTCCCGATCTTCAGGCTGGTCATGATGAAGCGCAGATCCCGCGCCGCAGGCTGGTGGAGGGCCAGCAGGCGGGTGCACGCCTCATCAATCGACACGTCCAGGTAGTTGACCATGTGATCGCGCGCAATCGTCTGTTCGGCCAGCTCGGAGTCGCGCTGGGTGAGTGAGGTGATCGCGTCGCCGATCTGTTTTTCGACCAGCCCGCCCATCTCCAACACCTTGGCCCGCAGCTCCTGCAACTCTTCTTCGTACTGTCGGTCGGTGTGCAACGGCATAGGCACCTCGCGTACACGTTGAAGGGAAACGCTGATGGCCACCTCATCAGGAAAAAATCAGCGTTCCCCTTTCTAGCCGAAACGGCCAGTGATGTAGTCCTCGGTCTCTTTCTTCTCGGGCGTGGTGAACAGCTTATCGGTCGGGCCGAACTCAACCAGTTTGCCCAGGTACATGAACGCGGTGTAATCGGACACCCGCGCGGCCTGCTGCATATTATGGGTGACGATGACAATCGTGTACTCGCGTTTGAGCTGGTGGATCAGTTCCTCGATTTTGGCGGTGGCAATCGGGTCGAGGGCCGAGCAGGGTTCATCCATCAACACCACCTCGGGCTCGACCGCAATCGTGCGGGCAATGCACAAGCGCTGGTGCTGGCCGCCCGACAGGTCCAGGGCGTTGTCGTGCAGGCGGTCCTTGGCCTCCTCCCACAGCGCGGCATCCTTGAGGCTTTTCTCCACAATCTCGTCCAGCCGCGACTTCTGCTTGATGCCCAGGATGCGTGGGCCGTAGGCGATGTTTTCGTAAATCGTTTTGGGAAACGGGTTGGGTTTCTGGAACACCATGCCGACTTTTTTGCGCAGTTCGGTCACATCCAGGCCGGTGTCGAGAATTTCCGTGCCGCCGATAGTGATGCTGCCGCTGATCCGGACCCCGTCGACGAGGTCGTTCAGCCGGTTGAGACAGCGTATCAGGGTCGATTTGCCGCACCCCGACGGACCGATATAGGCGGTGACCTTCCCCCGCTCGATATCCATGTCGATGTTGTGCAGGGCCTGATTGCTGCCGTAGTGCAGACACAGGTCGCGGATACGGATTTCAACCGGCGCGGCAGCCGACGCGGCGGCAGGAGCCGTCCCATTGCCGTGCCCGGCTGGCTGCGGAACAGCAAGGCCGGGGGTCGAGGCTGACAGATCTTTGTCCATGCTCGCGTGCCTCTCTTTCAGAAGGTACCAAAGCGGAGCTTGCTGCGCAGACGATTGCGGACCATGATGGCGGTCAGGTTGAGCGCCACCACGATACCGATCAGCAACAGGGTCGTCATGAAGACCATCGGCTTGGCGGCCTCGACGTTGGGCGACTGAAAACCGACATCGTAGATATGAAAGCCCAGGTGCATGAACTTTCTCTCAAGGTGGAAAAACGGCCAGTGGCCATCCAGCGGCAGAGTCGGGGCCAGCTTGACCACGCCGGTAATCATCAGCGGCGCCACTTCTCCGGCTCCACGCGCCATGGCCAGGATAGCCCCGGTCAGAATGCCGGGCAAGGCGCCGGGAATGACGATCTTGCGCAGGGTTTCCCACTTGGTCGCGCCCAGGGCCAGCGAGCCCTCGCGCCACTCGCGCGGGATGGCCGACAGAGACTCTTCGGTGGCGACAATGACGACCGGCACGGTCAGCAGCGCCAGGGTCAGCGAGGCCCATAAAATTCCGCCGGTCCCATACGTCGGAGTCGGCAGGGCCTCTTCGTAGAAAAAAGAATCGATTGACCCGCCAATCAGATAGATGAAGAAACCCAGGCCGAACACCCCAAACACAATGGACGGCACGCCGGCCAGGTTATTGACCGCAATCCGCACCGCGCGAACCAGCGGCCCCTGTTTGGCGTATTCGCGTAAGTACAGGGCCGCCACCACCCCGAACGGGACGACCACGATGCTCATGATGATGACCATCATGACCGTGCCGAAAATGGCCGGGAAGACCCCGCCTTCGGTATTCGACTCGCGTGGATCTTCCCAGAAAAACTCCCAGAATCGGGTGACGTACAGACCGGCTTTCTCGGCCCAGCTCATCTGATTAGGCAGAAAAGCCCGCACGACCTGGGCCAGCGGCAGGTTTTTCTGCTTCCCGCCGGCGGCCTGCACGACGATCTCGTAGCGTGCATTTTCCTGGTATAAGGCCGACAGCCGCTCGGTGATCTCCTCGTAGCGCTGCTGCCAGCCGGCGACTTCTTGTTCGAGCCCACGAATCTCCTGGGCCGCGCGCTGGGGGTCGGATTCGTGGAGCTGAATACCCCGGATCTGCAAACGCAGCCGTTCCATCTCGTAGTTGATATCCCCGACTTCCTGGCGTTCGATGTGCTCAATCTGATGCCGGATGTCTATCGTTCTGGGGTGCAGGTCCTGGAAGGTCTGCCAGCTCTTGCCGAAGCCCTCGGCCACCACCTGACCGTCGACGCTGACCGAGCTGAGAAAACCGAACAGCGCGCCCCACTCCAGACGCTCAAAGGAGACCGCCTCTTCCGGATACGCGCGGTCGAGGATCAGGGCGTCGTCCACCCAGCGGAAATCCGCTCCGTACAGGTCGCGGTTGCCGACCTGAAACTGGGTCCGGTACGTTACGCCCTGTTCGTCTCCGGTCTGGAGGGCTTGCTCGTGGTCGCGGACCTGGCCCAGCAGCTCGGTGCCATCGCTGAGGCTGACCAGCAGCAGCCGGTCCGGCCAGAAAAAGCCCAGGGCGTTGACCGCCACAATCCACAGCAGGGCGACGATCATCAGCAGGCTGAAACCCAGCGCTCCACCGGTCAGCCAGATAAACGGATCGCCGCTTTTCCAAAAACTCGTCTTCACAGGTCCTTCCTCAGTCCAGCCGGCTAGATTTTGCTGTAGCGCTCGCGCAGGTTCTGGCGCACGACCTCGGCGGCGGTATTCAGCACGAAGGTCAACACAAACAGCAGCAGGGCGGCCAGAAACAGGGTTCGATACAGGCTGCCGCCGTGGGGCGCCTCAGGAATCTCGACCGCGATATTGGCCGACAGAGCGCGAAAGCCGCTGAACGGATTAAAGTCCATGACCGGCGTGTTGCCGGTGGCCATCAGCACGATCATGGTTTCTCCGACCGCCCGGCCAAAGCCGATCATGATCGCCGAAAACACCCCCGGGCTGGCCGTCGGCACGACCACCCGGACGGCGGTCTGCCAGCGGTTGGCGCCCAGCGCCAGCGAGCCGGACACCAGGTGCTGGGGCACGTTGGAGAAGGCGTCCTCACAAATGGTGTAGATGATCGGGATCACGGCAAAGCCCATGGCAAAGCCGACAATCAGCGAGTTGCGCGGGTCATAGCGCGAGCCCGTCGTGTCGTACAGCCACTGGGGAAAATTTCCGGCGAACAGGCCGACCTCAATGGAATCGTTGAGGGCCACGCACAGATACACCGTCAGCAACAGCAGCGGGGCCACACAGATCAATTCCACCCCCGGTTTGAGGCTGTTGCGGACCGACAGGGGAACCAGCCGCCAGGCCAAGGCGGCAAGCAGGGTGACACCCGGCAGGGCGACCAGCATCATGAAAATGGCCGGCACCATATCGGCCACCAGCGGGGCCAGCCACAGGCCGGCAAAAAAGCCCAGGACAACGCTGGGCAGAGCCGCCATCACCTCGACCGACGGCTTGACCAGGTTGCGCAGGCTGGGATGCATGAACTGCGAGGTGTACAGCGCGCCGCACAGGCTGAGCGGAATCGCCAGCAGGAGCGCATAAAAGGTGCCCTTCAGGGTGCCGTAGGCCAGCGGCGTGAGGCTGAACTTGGGCTCGAAATCGTCGGTCGCGCTGCTCGACTGCCAGGTATAATCGGGCTCCCGATAGCCCTCGTACCACACCTTGCCGAACAGGGTGGTGAGGTTGATCTCAGGGTGGGGGTTATCGAGCGACCAGTCGGACAGGCGCGCCTGGCTGTCCACGGCGAAGATGCCGTTGGCGCGTGGCGCAAAGGCCAGCAGTGCAACCGCCGCGCCCTGGTCGGTCGTCAGTTCGACCAGGGTCTGCTCCGAGGTGGCGTGGTGGAGCAGGATATGGCCATCGGCGTCTGCGGTCAGAAAGCCCTTATTGCGGGCCGACGGCTTCATCGCGGTCAGCGCCGCGGGATGAGACTGGAGGACATGAATCTTGCGGTACGGGCTGTCGCGCGGCGGACCCTGGTCACGGACCTGAAACCAGACACCTACCCCCCCGGCGCTATCGCCGACAACCAGCGAACGTTCGCCCAGCAGCCAGTCCAGGGTCGTGGCAGACACGCCCGGGGTATCGCTGACGGGAAAGCTATGGATCAGACGCGGCGCGGCCGGGTCCTGGACCTGCCAGTGCAACAGCTGTCCGTCGGCGGTGCTGACCAGGAGGTTGGTCAGGAAGGTATCCAGGGCCAGGGCGGTGACATCGGCCGGCAACTCGGAGGACAGCTCGCGCCGAGCTGCCTGGGTCTCGGTCTGGCCCAAAAACGACTCCTGTTCGACCTGAGAATAGAACACCAGGGAGCGCGGACCGAGCAGGGCCGCGATGCGGATGCCCTCGTCATCCTCGCCGGTCCGGTACACGAGCCGCTGAATCGCCCGTCCCTGGGGATCGACAATAATCGCGTCCTCCTCACCGGCTCGGGGCGTAATGATCCGGCGGCTCTGGGCGTCGTAGCTGATCACAAAGCTGGCGTAGACCGGCACGACGGTTCCGTTTGCCGTCCCGATGGCCAGGTTGTGATCGAAGCCGCTCTGATACACCGCAGTCGGACGCTGTCCCTGGAGCTGGCGTATCTCATAGCTTTGGAGAAGCGTCTGGTCTTTGAGCGAGACAAAATGGAGCCAGCCGTCCTTGGTCACGACGTAGGCGAGTTCCTGGTATTCTTCAACGCCAAACGCAATCGGCCGGGCGGTCTGGCCGTTGAGCAGCTGGGACAGCCTCACCGTCCCGCCGAATTCGGTCTTGGGCGCCGACCACAGGGGCAGCGTCTCGGCCACAATCACAAACAGGATGGCGGCAATGCTCAGAATGATCGCAATGCCGCCAAAGCTGATGATGAGGCCGGCGGCCTTATCGTAGATCTTCTTGCGACGCAGCCGACCTCTGTCCTCGGTCGCCGACAGCCGGACATCAACCTCGGCCCGGTCAGTGGGAGAGGGGGCGGGCGGCTGGGTTTCGGCGGAGGGTGGTGCTGGCATACTACTCTCAATACCGAAGTGGCGGACGGGGCGCTAGCGCCGCCGTGGTGAGGGGAGGAGAAAGAAGAGAGGAGGGGGGGCAGGCCCCCTCCCCCGTGGCTGGCGTGGGCTTACGCCCGGCCATGACGCACTCAGCCTGAGACGCGTGTCCTAGTTGAGCTTGGCCCGTTCCTGGTTGGCGATTTGGAGTGAGACGGGATAGTAGCCGTCCTTCACCACAACTTCCTGGCCCTCTTTGCTGAAGATATACTTGGCAAATTCCTGGACCAGAGGCTCAACCGGCTGGCCGGGTGCCTTGTTGATGTAGATGTACAGGAAGCGCGCCAGCGGATACTGACCCGAGCCGACCGTCTCCTGGTTGGGCTCGACGTAGCTGGCGCCATTCTCGGTCAGCGGCACGGCGCGGACGCCGGAGGTGGTGTAGCCGATACCGCTGTAGCCGGCGGCGTTCCTGTCCTCGCTCACCCCCTGCACGACAGAGGCCGAACCCGGCTGTTCCTTGACCGTATCCTTGTAGTCCCCCCTGCACAGCGCCTGCTTTTTGAAGAACCCATACGTGCCGGAGGCCGAGTTGCGGCCGTACAGGCTGATCGGCGCGGTGGTCCAGTTTCCGCTCAGACCCAGGTCGCCCCAGACCGAGACTTCGTTAGCCGCCCCGCAGCGCAGGGTCCTGGAAAACATGGCATCGACCTGATCCAGCGACAGGCCCGAGATCGGGTTGTCCTTGTTGACGAACACGGCCAGGGAGTCGAGCGAGGTCCGCAGCGGGGTCGCCTTATAGCCGAACTTCTTTTCAAACTTGTCCATCTCGCTGCTCTTCATCGCCCGCGACATGGGCCCCAACTGAGCCGTAGCCTCGATCAGGGCCGGCGGCGCGGTGCTCGAGCCTTTGCCCTCAATCTGGACATTCACGTTGGGATAGACCTTTTTGAATCCCTCGGCCCACAGGGTCATCAGGTTGTTCAGCGTATCCGAACCCACGCTGTTGAGGCTGCCCGAGATACCGCTGACCTTCTCATAGGCGGGCAGGGTGGGATCGACTTCGGCCTGGGCGACGGCCGGACCGCCGACGGCCAGGGCCAAGCCACCGACGAGCGCTGAGAACTTCTTCATAACGACTTCCTCCCGTTGGGATATGGTGATGACACATGGCCGCGAGCCGCTTCCACGGCCCACGACCGGCGACGAGGATTCAGAAATCGACCTGAGCGCGCATCTGGACGATATCGGCGGAAAAGTCGTGCGGATGCTGCTGGTCGGCGTGGACGTAGTTCAGCATGAAACGGACGTTGGGGTTGAAGTACCAGTTCAGGCCGGCGGTGAAGTTGCCCAGTGTCCCGCCCTGGACCATGCCGTCGGTCAGGTCCAGATGGGAATACCGAAACGCCGCCTCAACCGCTCCGTAGCCGCCGCCGCTCCAGCTCAGATCCCTGGCCGGCTTGACCCGGTCAAAGGCTCCGCTGGAGGTCTTGTAGCGACGATAGTCACCCGGGGTCAGGAATACGCTGGCGTAGATGTAGGCGCCGTCGAAGCTCAGGTCGCCACCCTGGTTGGAGTCGTTGACCTCGCTGAAGACGTACTCACCCTGGATGGAGAACGGTCCGTAGACCGCAGCCACTTCGGGGTTGAAGGAATCGATGCTCTCGGCCTTGAACTTCCCGGTGTCAACAAAACGGGGGCCCAGATGGGCTTCCGGCCGGGACCGAAAACGGATGTCGCTGTCCTTGTCACGGAACTCGTGGGTGTAGCCGAACCCCAGGTGCAGGAGCCGCTTGCCCTTGTCCTCGTACCACGGCAGGGCTGTCACACGGGCGGTCAGATTATAGTCCGAGTTCTTGCCAAACCCGTTGCCCGAGTCGCCCACGTCACGAAACACGCCCACCGCAGCCGTCGCCCGCCTGTCGGCAAAGGTGTTCGCAATCTGGAAGCCGGTGTTGCGGCCCTGGACAAAGGTGTCGGCCAGCGAGCGTTCCATAAAGGTCATGTACTTGCTGCTGGTCAGCTGTTCGAGCGACATGGGTTCCTTGAAGTGGCCGATTCTGAGATTGCCCAGGGTCGGGATCTTTTTCAGCTCAATATACACGTCTTTGAAATCGGCGTCCTGGCCGCCAAAGTCGTACCCGACTTTGTACTCAATGTTTTTGTAGATCTCGCCTTCCATGTACAGCCGCGCCCGCCGGACCTCGGTGCCGTCGCCAATGCTCCGAAAGTCGTCCGGGGCATCACTGTCGGTACTGTAGATGGCCCAGTCGTTCATGATCCGGCCACCGATCTTGAGCGAGTAGTTACCGTCGTTGGACTTGAGCCTCAGCCCCGACGACCAGTACACCCGCATCGTTTTCGGGTCGGGCTCTTTTGCCTCGCCGGCACGGACCGCAGCCTCGACCTTTTCTCCTTCGGCCTGGGCCTTGATCATCAGGTCGCGGTACTGCTGATCGCTGATCTGCCCGTTGGCCTTGAGGATGTCGAGAATCTCGACCGCCACACTTTTCTCCTGGGCGAAAGCGGAGCCCGCCAACAGGAGCCCGGCGGCGATCAGACCGCCACACACGAGGCTGCCTCGTCTCTTCATACCGTTCTTCTCCTTCCCTACAGACGTCGTTGGGCCAGAAGGTAAGAAGGCAATGTTACGGGACAATGACAGGGCAGTTATTTATGCGTTACCCTTGCCGGTGGTGCCTCAGTTTGAATTCCTTCCCTGTCGCAGTACCCAGAAATCCTCCTGCGCTAACGCGCTTCCCCCTTTGGCAACGTCTGATGCATATTATGCCGATTGCTCTCTTCAGGCCGTCCGTTCGCGCCCTCACCCGGCCCTTCGGGCCACTCTCTCCCTCACGGGGTTCAGGACACGACACTTTTGTCGGGGCACGGCTTACCGCCCCCATTTTTCGGGCTGCAGGACCGAGCCAGCCACGCTCTAAAGGCCCCAAATCAACGCAAAAACGCAAACTGTCGTGTAGTCAGCCCTCACGGGGAGAGGGTAAAAAAGCCCCTCTCCCCGTGAGGGAGAGGGGTTGGGGTGAGGGGTCTCCGGGCAGCCTATCGGTGGACGCTGTAATTTGCATCACACATTGAAAAAGGGGGATTGAGGGGGATTTCCTCATGAAACACCATTAGCAACAGTGTTTCAGTGTAATTTACACTTGACACGCCGGGGCTTATCCGTATATTACGTAAAATTATACGTAACAGGCGAATAAATCCGTAACTTACTATTGGAAAGGACAAAGCTATGCAGCTAAAGACCGAACGTTTTGAGATGCGTCTTGATCCGGGGACCTTGAAGAAGGTTGACAATTGGCGTTCAGAGCAACCCGACCTTCCATCGAGAGCAGAGGCTGTTCGCCGATTGATGGAAACCGGGCTGTCCGAGACGGAGAGTAGGCCACTCAAGCTCAGCGATGGCGAGAAGCTGATCGTGTCAATGCTCTGCGAGATTTACAAACATCATGAGATCGACGGCGAGATTGACCCGTCTTTTGTTAAGGAGGCTTTGCTAGGCGGCCACTATTGGGCTTTGAGATGGCAGCATCCATTCCTCTTCGATATGGAGGCAGACAACATAGAAACGGTTCACGAAGTTATCGATGTGCTCAACATGTGGAGGGTCCTTGAGCAATCGTACGCAAGGCTATCCAAGAAGGATAAAGATCGTGTCAGGAAAGAAACCGAGCCATTTGATGATGTCGTGTTTCAAGGATTCGACGGCAACGAAGAAACCGAATACTTGAGTATTGCTAAATTTCTGATCGACAAGATGGATCGATTCGCCGATTTCAAGGGCCGTGATCTCAACTCACACATGCCCTCAATTGAGTGGCACCGGCGCATGGCGAGAGCCTTCAAGCAGATAAGACCCTACCTTAGAGGAGGAAACTTGCTGAGTGCAGAGCACCTCATAAAGATTCTCAATGCCCAGCGGCATGATAGCCTTTAATCTCTCAAGAAAGCCCACCCTAGGATAATTCACGCAAATGAAACATCCCCGAGTCAACCAGCCGCCACGGCCCGAATATGTCGTGCGGGACGGTGTGACATTGAAACGAGAAAACGGCAAAATATGGAGCCACGTTCGTCAAAAGTGTCTCATCGAGACGCCAGAAGAACGTGTACAGCAGGAATGTCTCCTCGTCCTGCTCCACGAATACAACTACAGCCTGGGACAGATTGCCGAAGAAGAGGAAGTCACTAGATCAGGCTCCGGCAAGGCCCGCGCCGACTTCGTCATCTGGCGCTCCGCACAAGACAAAACTGACCGTAAACCTCCTCTCATCAATGATTCTTGGAGTTAAGAGTATTGAGCAGGTAAGGAAGTGACGAAAGGACTAATTTGGTCCAATTTGCAAGGCAGTACCCAATAGAAAAATGGCTGGAAATCGGGGCAGGAGAGCATGGAGAAAAATTGCGCATGAGGACAAAAAGGATGGACGACATGCAAGCGGAACACCAACAGAACAGTTTGCTAAAGGCAATGACGGAAGAAGTCCGCAGAGCCTTCGAAGAATTCGGAGCAAAACAGAAATGACGGGAACGCACATCGAGCGGCATTTCTGTAAGCAAGAGGAAGCGCTATGGTTACAACAGGGCGATGGCCCGTGAAGAAAGAGGGCGCGATAACCAAAACCGCTATGACGCTGCGCTATCTCTGGAAAGCGGTGGTGGCTGGCCTGCTCGGCGCCAGCCTCGCGCTAGCCCAGGACGTAGGTGCTCAGTCCCGCCCACTGGAGCAAGAAGGGCGGAGCACCCCGCCAAACAGTTTCAACCCGAAGCAACGGGTATTCGGGATAGCGGACGAAAAGCAGCAGGCATTAGAAGCGGTCTCAAAAACCGGTT
>JAAXHF010000339.1 GCA_012271025.1 Deltaproteobacteria bacterium
GATGAAGTCGGTCGGCGAGGCCATGGCGATTGGTCGGACGTTCAAGGAGGCGCTGCAGAAGGCGCTGCGGTCTTTGGAAATCGGCAGCTACGGGCTTGATGAGCGGTTTGAGAAGGCAAAAGGCAAAAGGCAAAGGGCAAAGGGCAAAGACCAGGAGCCTGCGGGTCAAGACGATCTCCTCGGGCACATCCGCGACTATCTGCGTACCCCTCGGGCCGACCGCCTGTGGTATGTGGCCGAGGCGCTGCGCCTGGGCATGTCGGTCGAGGAGTTGTACCGGATCACCGGGATTGATCCGTGGTTCCTGGACAACCTTGTGCAGATCCTCGAATTTGAGGCCGGGCTTGAGACTGACCGCCTCGCTCTTGAACGGCCGGACGTGCTGCGCAGGGCCAAGGAGCTGGGCTTTTCCGACTGTCGTCTGGCCGAGCTGGTCGGCCGCAGCGAGGCCGAGGTGCGCGGTCTGCGCGAACAGCACGCTGTCACCCCGGTGTATAAAACGGTCGATACCTGTGCGGCCGAGTTTGTGGCCCACACGCCGTATCTGTACTCCAGCTATGAGGGCGAGGACGAGGCCGGACCGACGACGCGGCGCAAGGTGATGATTCTGGGCGGCGGGCCCAACCGGATCGGTCAGGGCATTGAGTTTGACTACTGCTGCGTTCACGCCGCCTTTGCCCTCAAGGACGACGGCTTTGAGACCATCATGGTCAACTGTAACCCGGAGACGGTCAGCACGGATTACGACACCTCGGACAAACTCTATTTCGAGCCGCTCACGCTTGAGGACGTGTTGAGCATCGTGCGGGTCGAGCGCCCGTTTGGGGTGATTGTCCAGTTTGGCGGGCAGACACCGCTCAAACTGGCCGTGCCGCTCGAGCGGGCCGGGGTGCCTATCCTGGGCACCAGCCCCGACTCCATCGACCGGGCCGAAGATCGGGAACGCTTCAGAGCCGTGCTCGACAAGCTTGGCCTGCGCCAGCCGCCCAACGGCATCGCCCGTTCGGCTGTGGAAGCACTGCGGATTGCCGAGCAGATCAGCTATCCGACCCTGGTCCGGCCGTCCTACGTGTTGGGTGGGCGGGCCATGCAGATTGTGTACGACCAGGCCAGCCTGGAGCGCTATATGCGTGAGGCGGTCTCGGTCTCGCCCGAACATCCGGTCCTGATCGACAAGTTTCTGGACGACGCCACCGAGGTTGATGTGGACGCGGTCAGCGACGGCCGCAGCGTGGTCATCGGCGGCATTATGGAGCATATCGAGCTGGCCGGGGTGCACTCCGGCGACAGCGCCTGCTCGCTGCCGCCCCGCAATCTGTCGCCTGCGGTCCAGGACGAGATCCGGCGCCAGACCGTGCTGCTGGCTACCGAACTGGGCGTGGTCGGCCTGATCAATATCCAGTTTGCCGTCCAGGACCACACCGTCTACGTGCTGGAGGTCAACCCGCGCGCCTCGCGCACAGTGCCGTTTGTGAGCAAGGCCATCGGCCAGCCGCTGGCCAAGATCGCCGCCCGCGTCATGGCCGGCAAAAGCCTGGCCGAACTCGGCTATACCCACGAGATTGTGCCCCACCACGTCAGCGTCAAAGAGGCGGTTTTTCCCTTTATTAAATTCCCCGGGGTGGACACCGTGCTGGGCCCGGAGATGAAATCGACCGGCGAGGTGATGGGCATTGACGCCGCCTTCGGCGTGGCCTTTGCCAAAGCCCAGACTGCGGCCGGCACAGTCTTGCCGATGCACGGCCAGGCCCTGCTCAGCGTCAGGGATCAGGATAAGGCTGCCAGCCTGAGGGTCGCCCGGCGACTGGCCGAAAACGGCTTCCGACTGGTGGCGACCCGGGGCACCGCCGCCTACCTGCGCCGGGCCGGTCTCAGCGTGGAGAGCGTCAATAAGGTCAAGGAAGGTTCGCCCCACATCGTTGACGCCATACAGGCCGGACACATCGCCCTGGTCATCAATACCACCGACGGGATGCAGTCGCTGGCCGACTCCTTTTCCATCCGCCGCAGCGCCCTGGAGTGTCGCGTGCCGTATTTCACCACCGTTGCCGGCGCCGCCGCTGCGGCCGAGGGCATCAGCCGCTTGCGCCACGGTTTGCTGGCCGTCAAGCCGGTGCAGGAGTACCACGCGCAGGGCAACGAGGGGTGAATCATCCGGTCAGCGCGGGATGGGGTGGGGAACATGAAGCAGGTCAAAAGGCAAAGGGCAAAAGGCAAAGGTCAAAACTGGGACCGGGGGCAGAACTGAGGACGTTCTTGTGGCTGAGCGTTCGACCCCCCCACCGCAGTCCGGCCGGTCGTCTTCCTTCCGCTCCACGCCGCCCCTGAAAAAACCCGTCCAGTATGTGAAGGGCGTCGGCCCCAAGCGTGCCCAGCAGCTGGCCCGGCTGGGCATCCACACGGTTGAGGATCTGCTCTACCACCTGCCGTTTCGCTACCAGGACCGGCGTGAGTTGCGAACGATTCGCGACCTGGCGACCGGTGAGGAGGGGACGACGGTGGGTCAGCTGGTCCGCATGGAGCGGCGCTTCATGGGTCGGCGGCGGCGCTGGGTGCTTGAAGGCGTGGTCCGCGACGAGACCGGTTTTCTGTTTCTGATGTGGTACCACCAGCACCGCTATTTCCAGCAGAAATACCGCGTTGGTCAGCGGGTGCTGCTGTTCGGCAAGGTCGATCTGGGCCTCAAGGGCGGCAAGTGGATGATCCATCCGGAGATGGAGCTGGTCGACGAAGAGGACCAGACGGCGCGCATCCTGCCCATCTACAACAAAACCACCGAGATGACGGTCGCGGCCATGCGGCGTCTGGTCCACGGCGCGGTCGAGACGTATGCCGATCTGGTGCCCACCAGCATTCCGCCCGAGTGCAGCGCGCGTTTGGGCCTGATGGATCTGAGCGCCGCCCTGCGCTACCTGCACCTGCCGCCGGCCGATGCCGACCTCAAGCCGCTCAACGAGGTGACGTCCGAGGCGCACCGGGCGGTGGTCTTTGACGAGCTGTTCTATCTCCAGCTGGGCATGGCCCTGCGGCGGCGGAGTCTGGTCAAAGAGGACGGTTTGTCCATCGTGCCGGGCATGCTCTCGACCCGCCTGCGCGAGGTCTTGCCCTTTCGCCTGACGGGTGCCCAGGAGCGGGTGCTGGAAACCATCCAGCGTGATATGGCCGCCCCCCATCCGATGAACCGCCTGGTCCAGGGCGATGTCGGCTCGGGCAAGACCATGGTCGCCCTGAGCGCCGCTATGGCGGCGCTCGACAGCGGTTTCCAGGTCGCCTTCATGGCGCCGACCGAACTCCTGGCCGAACAGCATTTTCGGACCCTCCGCCCCTTGGCCGATGCGCTCCAGGTCTCAATCGCGCTGCTGACCGGCGAGACCAAACGCAAACCCGAGTTGTACGAGTCGCTGGAGCGGGGCGAGATCGAGATCGTCGTCGGCACCCACGCCCTGATTCAGGAGGGGGTGCGCTTTCGCCAGTTGGGCCTGGCCATTGTGGACGAGCAGCACCGCTTCGGGGTGATGCAACGCGCCGCCCTGCGCCGCCACGGCGCCAACCCGGACATGCTGCTGATGACCGCCACCCCGATTCCCCGCACCCTGGCTCTGACCCTGTACGGCGACCTTGAGGTGTCGGTAATTGACGAGTTGCCGCCCGGCCGCAAACCGGTCGCTACCCATGTGTTTCACGAGGGCGACCGTCAGCAGGCGTATGGGCTGGTCAAGGACCACCTCGACCGCGGCCAGCAGGCCTATGTGGTCTATCCGCTGGTTGAAGAATCCGAAAAGTCAGACCTGAAGGCCGCGACCAACATGGCTGAGGAACTCGCCAGCGGCGTCTTTCGGGACTATCGTGTGGCCCTGCTCCACGGCCGCATGAAGGGCGAGGACAAGGACGAGGTGATGCGCCGTTTCCAGGACGGCGAGGCGCAGCTGCTGGTATCAACGACCGTCATTGAGGTCGGCATCGACGTGCCCAACGC
>JAAXHF010000392.1 GCA_012271025.1 Deltaproteobacteria bacterium
GCTGATGGACGCGGCGTGTGCCTGGCTCGAAGCGCAGGGGCTGCGAGCCGCTCGGGCCGGGTCGGGCCTGTTGGAGTTTCCGTTTGTGATCGATGCCTATGAACCGCTCCCGCCACGCATTCTGCGCTATAACCCGCCGTACTATCACGCCGTGCTGAAAGACGCCGGCTTTGTCTCGGAACAGAGCTATGTCGATTACAAGATTGCGGTGAATCCGACCCTGGTCTCGGGCTGGGCCGGAGCGCTGCAAGACGCCCGCCGGGTCGGCTATGAGATTGTGCCCCTGCGCCAGGTGCCGCCGGAGCGCCGGGTGGCCGAGTTTACCGCCACGTTTAATGACACGTTTCAGGCTCATTGGGGCTGGACGCCGTACACCGAACCGGAAGTGGCCGCGCTGCTGGCCGGTATCGGCCGGGTCGGCGGGCTGGACACCTCGGTCCTGGCCTATCGACACGGACAGCCGGTCGGCATGCTGTCACTCACCCCCGCGCATACCGCAGGCGTCGTGCTCAAGGCTGGCCGAACGCTTCACGAGTCGGAGAAGCTGAACGTCTTGGCCATCGGGGTGTGCGAGGCTGCCCGTGGGCGCGGGGTGAATCTGGCCATGGCCAGCTATGGATTTCTGGAACTCATTCGCCGCGGGGCCCGGTATCTGAGCTATACCCTGGTCTTGGACGACAACTGGCCGTCGCGCCGCACCGCAGAAAAACTGGGCGCCTCGGTGTGCGCCAACTATGTGGTGTATCGGCGCGATTTTCGGACAGGAGCGTGACATGCATACACCGTCTGTGGCGTTTGTCTGCCTGTGCCTGGCCCTAGGCGGCCTGACGGCCAGTTGGGCCGAGGAGGCGGTCTATCCCGAGGGCAGCTCAAGCATTATCGAGACGCGCAGCTGGCAGCTGTCCGCAGCCGACCCGCGGGCCCTGCACGCCCAAGCTCGGACCGCAGTAGCCCGGATGGCCGGTCTGGTGGTGGTCAAAGACGAGGACGGCCTGTTGGTGCTGTCTCTGCCGACCCCCTTGCTGGCCGCGCTGCGGGAGAAGCTGAGCGCGCTCGGAGTACTCCACACCGCAGCCGAATCCCCCGTCCCTCGGGCGCCGACCACGCTGCTACGCCTGCGCTTTCAGGCCGCGTCCGGCCCGTCCTGACACTTGTCTCGGTGTGAGATTTGGGGTAGGCAAGAGGCGCGCTAATCCGAGAATGTTGTCGCATGCGAGAGGCACTATGAGCACGACCCTTGCCAAGGCATACCAGGAGTGGGAAGACACGACCCTGAAAAAAGCCCTGTCCCGAGCGCCGGAGCGCAAAGACCGCTTCCAGACCTCGTCCGGTATCCCCGTCAAACGGCTGTATACCGCAACCGATACGGCCGGCCGTGATGACCAGGCAGCGCTGAGTTTTCCGGGCCAGTATCCGTTCACCCGCGGGGTGCAGCCGACCATGTATCGCGGGCGGTTCTGGACCATGCGCCAGTATGCCGGCTTTGGTACGGCCGAAGAGTCCAACGCGCGCTATCGCTATCTGCTCGACCAGGGCCAGACTGGGCTGTCGGTCGCCTTCGATCTGCCTACCCAGATGGGCCGCGATTCGGACCACCAGCTGGCCGCCGGCGAGGTCGGTCGGGCCGGGGTGGCGATTGACTCGCTGGCCGATATGGAGACCCTGCTGAACGGGATTCCGCTCGATAGAGTCAGCACCTCGATGACGATCAACTCGACCGCCGCCATCCTGCTGGCCCTGTACCTGGTGGTAGCCGAAAAACAGGGCGTGGCCTGGGACAAGGTCAACGGCACAATCCAGAACGATCTGCTCAAAGAGTATATCGCCCGGGGGACGTATATCTATCCGCCGAGCCCCTCGCTGCGGATCATCACCGACATTTTTGCCTTTTGCGCCGACCATGTGCCGAACTGGAATACGATCTCCATCTCGGGCTACCACATCCGCGAGGCCGGTTCGACCGCCGCCCAGGAGATCGCCTTTACCCTGGCCGACGGCATTGCCTATGTCGATGCCGCGCTGTCGGTTGGCCTGGACGTGGACCGGTTTGCCTCGCGGCTGTCGTTTTTCTTTAATGTGCATAACACCATCTTCGAGGAGGTGGCCAAATTCCGCGCCGCCCGCCGTCTGTGGGCCAAAATCATGAAGGAGCGCTTCGGATCCAAAAATCCCCGCTCATGGATGCTACGCACCCACGCCCAGACCGCCGGCTCGACCCTGACCGCCCAGCAGCCGGACAACAATATTATCCGGGTGACCCTCCAGGCCCTGGCCGGCGTGCTGGGGGGCACGAATTCCCTGCATACCAACTCCAAGGACGAAGCCCTGGCCCTGCCGACCGAGGACGCGGTGCGTGTCGCCCTGCGTACCCAGCAGGTGATCGCCTATGAGTCGGGCGTGGCCGATACAATCGACCCGCTGGCCGGCTCCTACTATGTGGAATCATTGACCGACGAGCTGGAAGCCCGGGCGGTCGAGTATATCGCGCATATCGACGAACTGGGCGGCGCGGTCAAAGCCATCGAAGCCGGCTATCAGCAGCGTGAGATTCACGATGCGGCCTTCCGCGCCCAGCGGGCGGTTGAGGAGAAACAACAGATTATCGTCGGGGTGAACGACTTCACGGTCGAAGAGGCGTCCGGAAACGAGCTGCTCAAAATCGATCTGCGGCTCGAACAGTGCCAACAAGAAAAACTCGCCGCAGTGCGGGCCGAGCGAAACCAGGCCGCCGCCCAGGCGGCTTTAGACCGGGTCGAGGCGACCGCCCGCGACGGGGGTAACCTGATGCCGGTGCTGATCGACGCGGTGCGCGCCTACGCCAGCCTGGGCGAGATCTCCGACCGGCTGCGCAACGTCTTTGGCGAGTATCAGGCTCCGTCGTTCATGTAGGTGGGGTGACACATCTGCCATTGAAGGAGAGGAACGATGAAAGGCACGGTGAGCTTCATTCCTGAAGCCCGCAAGATCGACTTTTACGAGTATGAGCTGCCCCAGCCCGAACCCGGAGCGATGCTGACCGAGGTGACGCGGACCAACGTATGCGGCTCCGAGGTCCACATGTGGCGGGGCGAGTTCGGCCGACGTGGCGCCATGCCGGGCCATGAGATGGTCGGCCGGGTGCACAGCCTGGGCCAGGGCGTGACGACCGACACGGCCGGCCAGCCGCTCAAAGAGGGCGATCGTATCGCGCCGGTCTACTACCGGGTGTGTGGCCTGTGTGCCAACTGCCGGGAGGGCAATGCCGCCGCGTGTACCGGGCTCAGTATCCGGGCCAAGCGTCTGATTCCCGACGAAGCGCCCCACTTTCACACCCCGTGGGCGACCCACTACTACATCCACCCCGGCCAGCACGTGTACAAGGTGCCCGATAATGTCCCCGACCACGCCGCCTCGTCGGCCAACTGCGCCCTGTCACAGGTGTTCTTCAGCCTCGACCGGCTCAACCTGCGCTACGATGAAACCCTGGTGGTCCAGGGCGCGGGTGGCCTGGGGTTGCACGCCATGGCCGTGGCCAAGGCGCGCGGGGCGCGGGTGATCGCCATTGACGGGGTTGATCTGCGTCTCCAACGGGCCAAGGCGTTTGACGCCGACGAGGTGATTGACATGCGTGAATACGCCTCGGTCAAAGACCGCACGGTGCGGGTTCGGGAGCTGACCGACGGGCTCGGGCCAGACGTGGTCCTGGAGGTGGCCGGGGTGCCGGCCGCGTTTGAGGAGGCCATTCAGCTGGTGCGGAGCGGCGGACGGATCGCCGAGCTGGGCAATATCTCCATAGGCTTGCAGGCCACGATCTCGCCGTCGCTGATCACCTTCAAGTCCATCTCGGTCGTCGGGGTGTCCACCTATAACCCCCACTATCTGCACAAAGCCTTGCAGTTCCTGTCCGAGCACATGGATCAATATCCGTATCACGAGCTGGTCGATGCCGAGTTTCCGCTGAAAAACGCGGCCGAAGCCATGGACAAATCCGACCGCAAGGAGATTACCCGGGCCGCCCTGGTCCCCTAACCCGGCAACAAGAGGAAGCACGCATGAAAGACTCGCTCAAAACCGGCATGTCTTCGGAACGAACAATCACCACCACCCCGGACATGGGCATTGTCCATCTCGGGCCGGACGCCCCGCAGATGTATTCAACCCCGGCCATGGTCCAGCTGATGGAGGGCACCTGTGTGGAGTTCCTGACGCCGCACATGGACGCCGGCGAGCAGACGGTCGGCTTTCACATCGATGTCAGACACATGGCGCCGACCCAGATCGGCCAGAAAGTTACCGGCAGGATCAGTCTGGATGAGATCAAGGGCCGGCGGCTCAAGTTCACGGTTGAAGCCTATAACGAAGACGGCACCAAGATCGGCGAAGGCATTCACGAACGGGCGGTGATCAGCATTGATCGGTTTGCCGGCAAGGACTAGGCCGCGGCACTGCCGAACCGGCGCGTATTTCACTTCTGGGGTGGCTCTCTGAAACTTCCGATTGAGATAATCCAGCCGGCACAGATGAGAAGGGCAAATGCCGCGCCGCCAAGGATGATGGCCAGGGTGTCTGCCATACATCAGTTCTCCGGTTCTGCAATCCGAGGTGTGAATTCAGAAGCGCTATCGGCCTGAAAGGCAGGCGAGTCAGGAGCCCAGAACAGTCGCTCCGTTGTCTTTCGGAGTGCTGGCGCGCTATAGACATAGCGGAGATTGTACGCTCTGTAGATCGCCTGGAAAAACTGATTGAAACGGATTGGGCTGTCCACCGGCGGGAACGCGCCAAGAATCCCGCCTCGTGTTAATTCTTCCGTGCTAACGAGCGAGAGGCAGACGGCTTCATAACGGCTGACATCGTTCCGCACATCCTTACGATCGGTGAGACGTGCGATAGCGTCGTGATAGCGCACGATGCTGTCAACCACACGGCCATCGGATTCAACCGCTACATCGTTCTTGTTGGTGACCTCGCCTTCCCGCCCAGCCCGGATGATATGGAAGAAGCCGTAGACAAGATTCGGATACGCAATGTGGATGTTGGTGCAATCGCCCGCAGCTTCCTCCATCCGATTTGTCAGGTTGCGGAACGCGTTCAGCGTGCCTTTGACCGACACCGCGATACACGGGCCGATTCCTGGCCGTGTCACCACGACATCCACATTCTTCGTCTTCAGTCCGCCGAGGATCGTCAGCTCTCCCGCAACAGCAGCGTCCGGGTCATGGATGAGCCGATGGCGCCGTTGCTTTGCGTGGCTTGACGTTTCTACCCGCAGCGGGGGCCGCGGAACGATAGCCTCAGGATCGAAGCCACCTTCAATGACAAGTCGCTCGACAATATGCCAATGGAGTAACCTGATATGTGCCTGACTCTGCGTTTGCCTGGCGTCAATGAAGTTGCAGAGCGCATCACGAAGGCTCACGAGCCGCTCATGCATAGTGCCGCCACCTCCGGAGTATGACGATGCCTTCTTCAAGCAGCTTGTGATGACGCTCTGACATCTCCAGGTCTGAAGCCGGGAGAACAACGTGGCTCGCTTCCCTTGGTTCCAGTTTCAGCATGCCTCCACCGAGAGGATGTCCCTCGAGTTCACAGCTCAGAGCGACCAGGGGGTGCGGCCAGCGGTGGAGTAGCTCGGTCGTAGATATGCTGTTCGTTAGATGGACAGCGTGAACGGAATTGGTGCAGACACAGTGAGCGTCGTTTGCCACAAGGCTCGGGCCGAGGCCGCTCATGTAGCCAAGGAAGGCGTCGGGCACACGAACATCCGGCACACTATACCACGGTGAACGCGCGCGACACTTGTAGGCGGTCCTGGCTTTCTGTCCGGCCGACGAGTCCAGATAACGCCGGACCTGTGGGGGCAGGCTTGCTCCTGCTGGAATGTTGAGCAGCAGCACCGGCTCGTCGTGCCTCAACCAGCTCTCCACCGTGCGGTGTGTCACAGCCTCTTGCGGTAAAAATGCCGACCGTCGCAATGAGGGCGTAAGAAATTCGTCCGGTATACCCAGCCTCCGGGCCTCAGAGGGACGAAGATGAAAGAAATCGTTGGCGCCGGTCACATAGCCTATTCCAACGCGTGCGCAGTCTCCCAGTCTGATCACACCTCCGAGATGGCTGAGCTGTAAATACAGATTACGGATCGCACGTGGTAGCAGGAACGGTCTGAGCCGGTCATTCCACGACTTCAGGTCCGATCTGTCTATGCGCTCTCCAGATGACAGCGGTTCTGGCACGTCGCGAAAAGAGTTGTATGAGGAGAAGCCGAGCGAGTCTGATGACTTTCCAAAACCGCTCGCGTAAACGAACCAGATGTCTTCCGACAGATCGGGAAAGACCTTCTCTCTGATGGCCACAACGTGGACACCTGAGAAATTGTCGAGCAGGAATCGAATCACCGGCTGGGCGTAAGGCGCGTGGCCGATCTCTGCGGGAACGACGAAAGCCAGCCGTCCGCCGGGAGTGAGCAGCGAGGCGGAAACAATAACGAACGGCACCCAAGAAGAGGTCAGCCCCGTCAGCTTTGCCCGAGCCGCTCGCAGAGTTGCAGAGCTGTCTTACGCACCTCGCCCTTGAATTGCTGATAGCGAATGAAAGGAGGATTCCCGGCAACGCAATCAAAACGTTCACCTGTAGCGTTTGCCCAATCGAAAAAATCCGCAGTGTAGACAGTGGCGTGGGGAATATCTTTGACTACTGCCGAAACCGCCAAGGCATCTCGGTCCACTCCGACTGCGCTGGAATGGGCTGCCAGAAACCGACCGTTGCCACAGGCCGGGTCCAGCAAACGGTCGGATGGAGACCGGACAACCCACCGCACGAGCATGTTTGCGACCTCTGGCGGCGTATAGAATGAGCCGAGGGATTTCCGCGCAGAAGGGGAATCCGCACTGAGAGGCGGCATGATACGTCCTCAATCAGGACACTTTGGAGCCTGGGGCGACCTGTTTTTCCGGGCTTAAGACGATCACCCCGCCGCTGCTGGCATCGGTCGCGGCCAGCAGCATGCCCTGACTCTCGACCCCCCGCAGCTTTGCCGGCTGTAGATTGGCCACCACCACGATCTGCCGGCCGACCAATTCCTCTGTCGTATAGTGGGCGCGAATGCCGGCGACGAGCTGGCGCTGCTCATCGCCCAGATCGACGCTGAGCACGACCAAGCGGTCGGCGTTGGGGTGGGCTTCGGCTGCGGTGACGGTCGCCACCCGCAGTTCAACTTTGCCAAATTCCTCTATGCTTATCATCAGCCTAGACTCCTTCGCGGATTTCGTGCCACTATAGCGACGCTGCCGGCCAGCGCAACGGAGGGCAGGGCGGGCGATGATGACCGCTTGAGAGGGAAGAGAGCAGCGTCCGCCCTGGCTGGCGGAATCGGAGAGACAGGAGGGAAGGCTATGCCTGAGCCGCTCCCGGCCGATATGCCGGGCTTGATGAAGATTGTGAATGGATTTGAGCAGGCTGCGGTTGTGCTGGGAGCCGCCCAGCTTGACCTGTTCTCGCCGCTGTCCAAGGGACCGCTGACGGCGGCCGAGTTGGCCGCCCAGACCGGCCTGCCCGTGCGCGGGGTTGAGCGTCTGCTTAACGCCAGCGCAGCCCTGGGTGTTGTGACCAAGGAGGCCGAGCGCTATCGCAATGCGCCGGCGGCCGATGCCTTTCTGGTCAAGGACAAGCCGGGCTATGTGGGCAATATGCTGAGACAGGCCAGCGACCGCTACCAGGCCTGGGGCAAGCTGTCCGAGGCCATTCGGAGCGACCGGCCGGTCCTGCCCCTGACCGGCGCCGAGCTTGAACATGCGCCGCCCGAGGTGCTGGACAACTATGTCCACGGACTGTTTGAGTTGGGCAAGGGCCTGGCCGGGCGGATTGGTGGCCTGGTTGACCTGAATCAGTCCCGCCGTTTGCTCGATGTCGCGGGCGGCTCAGGCGTGTACTCGATCCGCCTGTGCCAGGCGTTTCCGCAGCTGTCCGCCACGGTGTTTGACCTGCCGCCCATCCTGCAACGCACGCGTCATATCATTGAGCGCGAGGACATGACCGCCCGGGTCAGCGTGCGCGAGGGCAATTATTTCAGCGATGACTTTGGCCACGGCTATGACACGATCCTGCTGTCGAATATGCTCCAGACCGAGGGCCGCGAGACCGGCAAGATGGTGCTCGGCAAAGCCTTTGCGGCCTTGCAGGCCGGTGGCCAGATCCTCATTCACGGCATTATGCCCGAGCCCAACCTGATAGAGCCGGTCCAACCGGCGGTCTTCTCGCTGTTCATGATGCTGGTGTTTCCCAACGGCGAAGCCTATCCGGGCGAGGAGATCATCGGCTGGCTGCACGACATCGGCTTTGTTGACGGCCAGAAGAAAAGGCTGCCGCCACCGGCTTTCACCGGTCTGGTGCTGGCGCGCAAGCCGGGCTAGGGCTGGAGCACACGTATGACGCATATCGACGCCGTGACATGGCAGGCCCTGTGTCAGCACGCCCAAGACACCTTTCCCGACGAATGCTGTGGGGCCATCCTGACCCGGGATGGCAGGGCCGAAGTGCGACGCATTGACAATATCCAGAACGCCATGCACGCCAAGGACCCGGAGACCTATCCGCGCGAGGCCAGCACGGCGTATTTCATGCAACCCAAACAGTTGCTGGCCGTGATTCAGGACGCTGACAGCGGCACGGCCGAGCTAGCCGCCTTTTACCACTCGCATCCGAATCACGAGGCGTATTTCTCGGCCGAGGACAAACGCCAGGCCATGTTTGGCGATGAACCGTCGTACCCGGAGGCGGTCTATCTGGTGGTCTCGATCTACGACCGCCAGGTGCGCCGGATCAAGGCCTTTCAGTGGGACGAAGCGCAAAAAGACTTTGTCGAGACCGAGCTGCACGCCGAGACAGGCTGAACGCTGGCCTCTTTCCGGCGAGGAGGTCACCATCGTTCAGCTTGGTGTCAAACGGGTGTCAAACGGCTTGCACAAGCCAGACCGGTAGGATAGGAGCGAGGCGTGGACGCGATACAAGAGTGGACGAAGATGACCGGCAGACCAGGAAGAGATCATCGTCCACTTTCAGGGGAGGGATAATGAACAAGGCGATACGCGTAGTCGGCTGTCTGGTCGGAATGTTCGTGTTGGGCGTGAGCGGCGTCCAGGCCCAGGGGCCTGCCGCAGGCTCGTGGAATGTCGGCCTGCGCTCGGGCTACTCTATCAGTGAACGGAATATCGACAGCGTGCCGATCCACTTCCATATCGGCTACATCCTGTTTAAGGGCAAGCCAGGGATCTTGCCCGCTGGGGCGTTTGAGATTGCGACCGAGCCCTTCCTGTCTGCGGTGACACGCCACTCCAACCAGCGAGAGGGAAGCAGCATTGTCAGGGACGGGGGGGGCGGGCCGGTCAAGCGCGGCAGAAAGCGCGACGCCTCGATTGAGGCCGGCCTCATGCTGCCGGTCCTGAGCTATCATTTTGATCTGGGCTCTCGGCTGTCTCCGTATATCGAGGGTGGCTTGGGTATCTTGTACCACGACTACCAGGGGTATGACCTGGGCGACGGTTTCACTTTCACCGAGATGGCCGGTGCCGGCCTGTCGTATTTTCTGCACGACAACGTCTCCCTCAGCCTGGGGTATCGGTTCCGTCATACCTCAAACGCCAGCCTGTACGACGAAAATGACGGCCTGAACTCGCACTCCCTGTTGGCCGGCGTGTCGTTTTTCCTGCCCTAGAGATCAGTCATGGCGGACGACGAGAAAAAGGCGGCCGAGCCCTCAGACGGAGACGAGCGCCGGAAAAAACGTACCCGCAGCCGGTCCAGAAGCCGGGGCCGCAACCGTTCTCAGGCCACGACGCCGCGCGCCCAGGAGGGACGCAACGCCAAGGCGGACAGCCCGTCGCCGCGGGCCGACCGGGGTCGGACAAAAGCGCCGCGCGGACCGAGCAAACAGGCGGCCAGACCGCAGACCGCTGCTCCGGCCGAACGGCGTCCTCCAGCAGCCCGCCCCAGACCACCGGCCAAGGCGGGCGTACGTCCGGCCCGGAGCGAGCCGAAGCTTGAGGAGTGGCGGGAGCCCGAGGACCGGCCGGCCGCGCGTTTCGGGCTGAGATCGGGCAGGGCGGAGGCGCAGTCCGAGGAGCAGCGCGAGCCTGCGGGCGCGGTCTTTTTCCGCAGCTTCGAGAACTACGACCAAGAGGAAGCCCGCGAGTGGCTCAGTGATCCCAATATCAAACTGATTCAAAGGGCCGACCCCAAGCCGGGCGAGTGGGCCTACTGCCCGCTGGTCGAAGAGCGCTGCCCGGCCCGAGAGGTCGAACAGGTCAAACGCGCGTTGCCGATTCCTGACGACGTGTACGCCGTGCTGGTCGATTCCGGCCTGTCGCTGCGAGCCATCCTCACCGGAACGCCGATGTACGAGCGGCTGCTGGAGTTCAATTTTATTGACGAAGCCTCGTTCGACTGCTGGATTCAGGGCGAGTGGGTGCGCGAAGAAGTGTTTGACGGCAAGGCCGAGTTGCTGCGCCGCGCGGTTCGGCTGCTTGAAGAGTATTTGCAGAAAGACATTGTCAGCAATGAGGACATTGTCCAGGCGCCGCGTCCCGACGGGGCGCTGCCACCCGCCCGCACAGAGTGGTGAGACGCCGGGCCGCTCAGGAGGGAAGCCGCATGCCACAGCTGACCGCCAATAACTACACCATGCACTACCAGGTCGATGACTTCACCGACCCGTGGAGTACGTCTGAGACCATCTGGATCCAGCACGGCTTTGGCCGTAACCTCAACTTCTGGTACCACTGGATCCCGCTCCTGGCCAGGCAGTACCGCGTGCTGCGCCGCGATATGCGCGGCCACGGCGGGTCGGCCGACCCGGGACCGGACTACGTGTGGTCGGTCGATGACCTGCTCGGCGACATGAAAGGCTTTCTGGATGCCTTAGAAATTGACGCCGTGCACTATATTGGCGAATCGGTGGGCGGCATTCTGGGCATTGCCTTTGCCACCAAGTGGCCCGAGCGCTTCAAGAGCCTGACCCTGTGCGCCTCACCGACCTCTATCCGGCCGCATATTCAAAAGACCTTTGCCCTGGGCTATGAGGACTGGCCAACCGCTCTCGGCACCCTCGGGTCGGGCGGCTGGGCCAAAGCCCTGATCGAACAGGGCTCGGGGCTGGCTGGGGGCGATTCGCCCCATCTGCGCTGGGTGCTTGATGAGTGGGCCAAAACCCCGACCCACGTGCTCCAGGGACTGTGTCGCCTGGTGCCGAGCGTGGATGTGGAACCGATCCTGTCCCAGGTCAGCGTACCGACCCTGGTCCTGGCCCCGGCCAACAGCCCGCTCACGCCGCTGAGCGAGCAGCTGGCCATCCGCGACGGTATCCCCGGTGCGCAGATGGCGGTAATCGAGGGCAGCGGGCATGAGATCTATGTGGATGCCGCCCAGGACTGTGTCGACGCCCTGCTCAGGTTTATCCGCTCGTCAGGCTAGGGAGTGAGCCTGATGCCGTATAGCGAAGCTCTCCTGTCCCAGCACCGCCTGAGTGTGGACGACTATCACAAGATGGGCCGGGCGGACATCTTCAACCACGCTGAGCGGCTTGAACTGATTGAGGGCAGGCTGATTGATATGGCTCCCATCGGCAGCGATCATGCGGGTACGGTTATTCAACTCAACGCTGTACTGAACAGGGCATTTGCACGATTGGCTCTCGTCTCACCGCAAAATCCTATCCGTCTCAGTGAACATTCGGAACCTCAGCCCGATTTTGCCGTCTTGCGCCCACGAGCCGATTTCTATCGCACCGCTCACCCTCAGCCACACGATGTTCTGCTCGTCGTTGAAGTTGCGGACACCAGCGTCCGCTATGACCGAGAGGTGAAGATTCCGCTGTATGCCCGTCACGGTATCCCCGAAGTCTGGCTGCTGGATCTGCACAACACGCGGCTTGAGATCTACCGCCAGCCCGGGACCGAGGGCTATGGCGAGGTGCTGTATCCTGCCAACGATGAGGCCATCGCGCCGGTCCTACTGCCCGACGCCACGCTGTCCATTGCTGACTTCTGGTCGTGAGCACGGGCCAGGGGGTCGGCTTTTTTCTGAACCAGGAGGACTGTATGCCCGCTCCAGCCACCCGTCTGCGCCAATTGCTCGACGGCCCCGACATGGTCGTCGCCCCGTTTGTATTTGATGCCTTCCAGGCCCGGATTGCCCAGGCCGCCGGCTTTGAGGCCGTATACATGACCGGATTTGGGACGGCCGCCTCACGCGGGTTTCCCGACGTGGGTCTGTTGACCATGGCCGAGATGGTCCAGAATGTCCGCTATATCGCCAGCGCGGTCGAGCTGCCGCTGATCTGCGACGCCGACACCGGCTACGGCAATCCGGTCAATGTGTATCGGACGGTGCGCGAGTATGAGGCGGCCGGTGCGGCCGCCCTGCACATCGAAGACCAGGTGTGGCCCAAACGCTGCGGCTTTCTGGCCGGCAAACAGGTCATTCCCATGGACGACATGGTGCCCAAGGTGCGGGCCGCCTGCGACGCCCGGCGCAGCGACGATTTTGTGATTATTGCCCGGACCGATGCCCTGGCGGTCAACGGCTGGGAGGACGTGATTGCCCGTGGTCGCGCCTACCGTGAGGCCGGCGCCGACCTGATCTTTGTCGACGGCATCAGAACCCTGGCCGATATGGAGCGCTACGCCAAGGAACTGGGCGACCTGCCGCTACTGTACAACGGTCAGCTGCTGCCGGTCCAGGAAATCCAGAAATTCGGCTTCAAGCTGACGATTTACTCGGCCACGCTGATGGCGGCCTATATTCGGATGCGGGACGCCATGCAGGAACTCAAGACCACCGGTCGGATCGCCACCGATGCGGGCTGGGGCTGCTTTGAGGAAATGACGAATCTGCTGGGCGTCCCCGAGGCCATGGAGATTGGCAAGAAGTACGAATGAAATAATGAACGCTGAATGCTGAGCGATGGACTGGCGGCGGCCTGCCCGCCCTCTTGCGGCGCGCTACGACTCGCCATATGAGATCCGATCTCCCGTCCCGGGCGGTTCCTCGGACTCACTCCGTCGTGCTCCTGGCCGTGCTGAGCACCGCACTCAGCTCGCTGGCGGCTTGGGGCGCTGCTGTCGCCCAACAGGCTTCCGGCTCAGCCGCTCCGCCGCCGAACTGTTATCAGTCCACGGAGTCGGGCCAGCGCTCTACCATAGACGATATTGTGGTCTGCTTGGAAGCCCATGGATTGTGGACGAATCTGTCGCCTTCAGATACCGGCGCAGCCGAGGCACGAGTCTGGGATACGGATTTGCTGCGCAGCTCGTGTGGTGCCTATAGAGAATGGGACCCGGAGCTGGCGGCGTGCGAGCGCACGGCCGAGCCGTTGCCGGCGGAGTTGGAGTGGTTTGAACCGTTGAACCGCCCCTTGGTACGCCCGCCGGATGGAGTGATTGTGCTGCATGCTGACGGCACCTGGAGCGAAGCGGCCACCTGTCCACCGGAGCTGTTGGAGGAGCAACGCGTCAACAACTGGCGGTTTTGTCGGGACCCGGATCGCTTCGACCGGATTCCTCGGATGTGGAACCCTCCCATTAACGGGATGCCCTTTGAAGAGGCCGAAGAAATTTTTGAAGCGCACAAGGAGACCCTTGGGGATCTCCCTGGGTTGACCTCTTTAGGGCTGGGTCTCCAGAGCATCAAGATCAGTACCGAGCAGCCTGAAGTGGTCCCAGATGCCCTTGAGGGGATTCCGATCCACACGCTGCCGCCCATGTACATGTCTCGTCCCTCCCACATCATCAAAAGAGCGGAATAATTGGGGTGGGTAGGATATGCATTCTGTTGTACAAAAACAGAATGCCCCGGCTTTTTTCGTGGGCCGGAAGCGCCTATATTCGGGGAGGAGGAGCGCATGGAACAGCAAATCGCCGCTATGTGGGTGCAAATCGCCGTCTCGGCCATCGTGGGCGGGGTGCAATGTCTCTTGATTGCACGCGGCTTAGGAATGATGACGAAAGCCTCCGAGGACCGCAACCGGCAGCTCGACATCATGG
>JAAXHF010000080.1 GCA_012271025.1 Deltaproteobacteria bacterium
CCAATGTCCGAGCGCTCAAGCGTGTAATTCACCACCACGTCCACGCTTTCGTGCTGGTTCTTGGCCTCGGGCGTATCGTAATACAGCTCGGTTTGCGCCAGCCGAACCCGACCGGGTCGGCGGGGCGGTAAGACCAACACGGCCAAGGCCGAACCTGGCGTTCCCGCTTCAATATCGCCCAGCGGCAGGGAAACCGTCCGGTTGGCGTCGGGTGTCGTCTCTTTTATCGGGTAAATTTGAGGACTGGCGCGAAAGGCTTCTTTCATCTGCACCCCGGCGCTGAGTTGCATCTCAATACGCGCGTTGGTCAGGGCGACATTCCGCAGGCCCTGGAGTTCATTGGAGAAAATATTCGGAATGGAGGCCGGGGCATCAATAAAGTGATAGTTTGCGCCACTCTCCTCGGCCATTTCCATCAGCAGTTTTTCATTGAACTCGACCCCCACCCCGAGCGTGCTACACGAAATACGGTCGCGGTGCTGACGGGCGAGATCGAGACATTTACGCTCCTCATACGTCTGACCGTCGGTGAGAAGCAGTAGCCGGTTCAGGCGGTCCTGCGAATAATACTTCTCCACCTCGGCAAGTGCGGCTTCCATGCCCAGGGCCATTTGCGTCCCGCCGCCAATCTCCAGGAGGTCGAGGTCGTCAACGGCCCGTTTCACCCCGGCGGCATCTGACGCGACCCGGTCTGCGGTTGCCGCAACTTCGGCCCGGTCGGCAAACGCGACCACCGCCGCCTTGTCATCCGGACCAAGATTATCGATCAGATATTTGATGGCCTCGATGACATAATCAAGCCGCTGTTCGTCGTACATCGAACCGCTGCGGTCAAGAACAATGCCAAGATTGAGCGGCAGGCGCACGCCCCCGCCCTGCGGCTTGGCCTCCATGAGCAGGTACAGGATGAAATTTTCCGCACTGCTCAGGACGGCATTACGGCTTGTCAGCGCTTGGAACCCAACAGCACCGGACACGAAAGCCTCCTTTTGCCAGGAAATTTATTGAATTTTTTTATCTCACGTTTTTTGCCGGGGAGCAACATAACTCCCACACGGGATTATTGCTCCGGCTTGCGAAACTGGTCGTGACAGCCCTTGCACGTCCCGAACACCTTTTGCATATGTTCTTTGACCGAGGCGGTATTATTTTCTCCTGCGGCCACGGTCAGCGCGTCCGCCTGGGTACTCAGTTCTGTAGCGGAGGCGAGAAAAGCGTCCCAGTTCTGCCAGATTTCTTCTTTGGCCCGGGAGGAATCTCCACCGCTGCCCTCGGGAAAGAGATCGGCGATGCGGGTCGAATGAATGGCTATGGCCGCGGCATTCATTTTTGCCTCTGCGAGTTGGCCGGCATCGATCTTGCCTTTCATCTCTTTGGCGTTGGCTCCGATATTCTCCATCAGATAGGTACGAAACGCCACCGTCTGCTGCGGGTCCGGCATGTGGGTGGGATGGTTTTCATGCCCGAAACTCAGCCCACCCATACTCTGAAGATAACTTGTGGTTACTATTGCGCTGACCACAGCCATGCGACCCGCATAAAGGAAAATCGCCATCCTGCAAACACGCTTTCCCATCTCATTCCTCCGTTCCCGCTCCGGTTATCAGAGCCCCTGTATTGAGCGGGGCAAACTACCATGATTCTGTTTGTCGTACCAACTTTTCTTTCTGATACCCAGACATGGCAGAGATGGAAAGAGCGAGAGGAGGCTGCTAGAGTAGCTAACCATGCAGCGGTTCGGTCTCTGTCTTGGCGTCTTTCTGTTGCTTGGAACAGCTAGCATGCTCTCTCTGCTTTCTGCCTTGGAAGAGACCGACTTCCCTACCGCCGAGACGGCTCCCATCCCCGTTGACTTTGAAAGTGCCACCGGCCTGGGACCCGGTGCACCGGATAGCCCAATTTCCCTTGGCAGCTCGGCCGTGGGCCCTGAACCCGCCTCAGCCCTGCCGACGATAAGCGGCGGCAAGACCACAGCGGACCCCTACCCCACCCTGGGGCCGCTGCTCAGCCAGCGGGTTGCGGCCGACGCGGCTATGACGGCGACTGGGACCCGTGGCAGCGCCGGCCCAGGCGAACTCGTGCGGCTGACCATCTATGTCGATACCCAGGAGCGGCTTGCCGATATTGCCGACTTCCTCACCCGCCACGGCGTCCAGCCCGGCCGCACCTTCGTCAGTCAAGCCGGTGACGTCTTCGGCGGCGCCCTCACCGCTACGGTGCCGGTTTCCCTGCTGCTCAAACTCGCCGCTCAGCCCGGCGTGCGCTACGTCCGCGAGCGGATTCCCCCGCGGAGTGATCAGCCTGCGCCAACTTCCCGGTTCCCGGACGGGCCAAAGCCGTGCGGGGGGGAGGGGGGAGAAGTGAGCAGCCATGCTGACCTGTGCGTGGCGTTCTAGACAGCAGCTCGCGCCAGATACCGTGCCGTCATCGCGCGGGCTCGTGTTGTGGTTGGCACTCGCGTTTCTGCTCTGCCTGGGGTCGGTGGATACAGTCCACGGGCAAGACACGCGCGGCGAGAGCACCCGCTCAGCCGGGAACAGGGCCGGCAGGCCAGACCCCTATCCGACGCTCGGGCCGCTGCTCAGCCAGCGCGCCGCTGAATACACGTTCGGCGCGGCCTCTGGGACATCCGGGTCGGCCCCGCCTGACCTGCTCCCGCTGTCCATCTACGTGGACACCAAAGATCGGCTGGCGGACCTCGCCGGCTTTCTCACCCGCCACGGCGTCCAGCCGGGCCGTACCTTCGTCGGCCAACCTGGCGAGGTGTTTGGCGGCGCCCTCACCACCCGCGTGCCCGCCTCTCTGTTGGCCGAACTGGCCACGCAGCCGGGCGTGCGCTACGCCCGCGAGCGGATTCCGCCGCGCGGTGAGCAGAGTCAGCCCACCCCGACTTCCACCACCCTGTTTCCCAACGGCCCGGCTGATGTGCATGGGGCCACAGCCTGGCACAAGGCCGGCATCAAGGGCGCGGGGGTGCGCGTCGGGGTGATTGACCTGGGCTTTACCGGGTTCACTGCCAGGATTACGCCCCAACTCAAAACGCCGGCGCAAGCGCTCTGTTTCGACTCATGGGGCAAGGCAACGCACGATATCACCCAGTGCGAAGCCGGAGCTCAGACCCACGGCACCGAGGTCGCCGACTATCTGCTGGGGCTCGCTCCCGACATCGCCCTGTACATCGCCAAGATCACCACAGAAGAGGAACTGCATGAGGCCGTGGCCTGGATGGGAAAAAACGACGTGCAGGTCGTCAATCAATCCCTGAACTGGGTCTGGGACGGACCGGGTAACGGGACCTCGCCCTTCGCGGACAGCCCGCTGCGCTCTGTGGACAACGCCATCGCCAATGGCATGACCTGGGTCAACTCTGCGGGCAATAACAACGAGCATGCTTGGTTTTCCGCCAGTCCCAGCTTTGTCGCCGTCACCACGGGCACGGGTCAAAACCAGGAGACGCAACAGTATCTCGATTTCAAGCGGCCCTCCGAGCAGGAGGCCGACAGCTGTATGGCTGTGCAGCTCACCGGGGCCCGCATTGTGGTGGAGTTGCGCTGGGCCGGTTCCTGGACGGCCGCCGAGACCGACCTGGACTTATACCTGCACGAAGGGACCGACCTGAGCGGCCCGATCGTGGCCCGCTCCGAGAAACCCCAAAGCGGCGGCACAGACGATACGCTCCATACGTCGTACGAAGTCCTTGATTTCTCCAAGGCTGGGAGCTACTGCCTGGCGGTCCAGCATAAAGCTGGCCCTTCCCCGGCGTGGGTGCAGTTGGGGGATTTCTACAGGAGGTCGGACCTCTGGCGCTCCACGGGGACCGGCAGCATCGGCAACCCGGCGGAGAGCGCCAATCCGGGGCTGCTGGCCGTGGGTGCCATCCACTATCCTGACCCGACGATCGACACCCTGTTGCTGGAAGATTTCAGCAGCCGCGGCCCGGCCCCCGATGGGCGCGTCAAACCCGACCTCGTGGGCGTGGACGGCCTGACCAGGGACGGGGCGAGCGATGGGCCACGGGGCACCAGTTTCTCCGCGCCGGCCGTGGCTGGGCTGACGGCGCTGGTCATCCAGCGCTCCGGCACCGACCCGCAGTACGACACGCCGGCCGAGCGTGCCCAGTATCTAAAGACCCAGGCCGCAGACCTCGTGCTGGTGTCAGCAGTGCCTGGGCGGGTCATTTCGGGTCTGGTGGGCGCGGACAACCTGTCCGGCGCCGGCCGCGCTATGCTGCCGGCTGACGCCGTACCCGAGACCCCGACGGTGTATCTGCACCTTGACCCGGCTTCGATTGCGGAGAATGGCGAGTCTACCACAGTGACGGCCAGCGCGAGCTGGGAGCCAGACACAGACATCACGCTAACGGTCTCCGCATCGCCGGCAACGGGCACCACGCAGAGCGGGACGACGCTGACCATTGCCACGGGCGAGACGAGCAGCACGGGAAGCGTCACGCTGACCGCGACCGACAACCAGACGGCCGCCGCCGACCAGACCGTGGCCGTGGCGGCCACGGCCACCGGCGTCAGCGTGGAGCCCGCAACCCTGACCATCGTGGACGACGACGGGCCGCCCAGGGTCACCCTGCAGCTCAATCCGGCCTCGATTACGGAGAACGGCGAGTCTACCACAGTGACGGCCACGCTCGATCAGCCAGCGATCAGTGCTCTCACGGTCACCGTCGCGGCCGCAGCGATTGCGCCAGCGACGGCAGACGACTTCACGCTGAGTGCGAACCAGACGCTGACTATCCCGGCGAATACGACGGAGAGCACAGGGGCCGTGACCCTTACGGCGACGGACAACGCCACCCATGCGCCGGACAAACAGGTGAGCGTGACCGGGACGAGCGATGACGTGACGATCACGGTCAGCCCCGCCACCCTGACCATCACTGAGGACGAAGCCCAGGTGGTCCGTCTGGCGGTCAGCCCGTCCGTGGTCGCGGAGAACGGCGGTACGACCATGCTGACTGCCGGCCTGCGGTGGGCGTCGACCGAGGATGTCACGGTGACGGTGCAATCCTCGGCCCATTACACGGCCGGGACTGACACCCTGACCATCGCAGCCGGGGAGACGACCAGTAGCGGAGGGGTGACGCTCACGGCCATCGATGACCAGACGGCCGCGCCCGACAAAGCGGTGGCCGTGGTAGCGACGGCGGCCGGCGGTAACGGTGTGGCAGCGCCCGGCCCGATAACCTT
>JAAXHF010000424.1 GCA_012271025.1 Deltaproteobacteria bacterium
CGCCAGACCTATCCGGGCCAACCCCTTTTTAACGAAGAGACCGAAGGCTGCCTGCCGATGGAGATCGTCCTAGCCGATTCCCACGACCTAGGGCGCACTTGGTCCTACTGGCGCGTCGTGCCTGTCCCCCCGGACGTCGGCCCGCCCAGCCTAACCAACCCTGTACTCATCCTGCCCAGCGGCCGGCTGGCCTTGAGCATCGAGACCAATAAAACCTATTGGGACCGGGGCCAGTGGCTGCAACGGGTGGTGTATTTGTACTCGGAAGATCAAGGCCAGACCTGGAGCGACCCCGTCACTACCTGCCAGGACCCCACCGGCCGCATCTTCAACTGGGACCAGCGCGCCGGCGTCTCCCCCGACGGCCGCGTGGTTACCTTCACCTGGACCTACGACCGGCAGACGACCCAGTACCTCAATATCCAGCGACACATCAGCTCAGACGAAGGTGCCACTTGGTCTGCCCCCGATGATCTCGGTTTCCCCGACCAAGCCGCGCATCCGGCCATTTTGCCCGACGGGCGCGTGATCTTGGCCTGGGTCGATCGCTTTCAATCGCACTCGATCCGCGCCCGCCTAGCCTCGGCAGCAGACGCCCCCTTTGACGCTGCCACTGAAGTAGAACTATACCGTCAGACAGTCGAATCCCCGCAAACCGCAGCCGGCCAAGGAGACACCAGCGACCTGCTGGCCGAAATGGGCCTGTGGAGTTTTGGCCTACCCTTTTCAGCAGCCCTTCCCGACGGCGACGTCATGGTCGTCTATTACGCCGGCGACGACGCCTACATGGAAGTGCGCTGGGCTCGTTTGTCTTTATAGGAGGACACCCATGCAGCAGCGCCCCAATCTCCTCTACATTCACTCCGACCAGCACAACCCCTACGTCATGGGCTGCGCTGGCGATCCGGTGGTGGAGACGCCGCATTTGGACCGCCTCGTCGCCGATGGCGTGCAATGCACCCAAGTGTACTGCCCATCGCCGGTGTGCGTGGCCTCGCGCATGGCCATGCTCGCGGGGCGCTACCCCAGCGACATTGAGGTGTGGACCAACAATCAAATCCTCAATTCGGGGGTGCCGACCATGGCCCACGCCATGGGAGCGGCTGGATACCGGCCCGTGCTGATCGGCCGCATGCACTCAATAGGCCCCGACCAACTGCACGGCTATGTCGCAAGGCCGGTGGGCGACCACAGCTCCAATTGGCCCGGCGGGGGGCGAGCCCCGGCCATGAGCCGCAGTAGTCTGGAGAAAGCCGGACCGGGACAGAGCTCGTACCAAGTACACGACGAGGACGTGACCGCAGCGGCCGTGTACTTTTTAAATCAACTGGGAGTACAAAAACGCGCCGGTCAAGCCGAAGGCCCCTTCAGCCTCAGCATCGGCTTTATGCTGCCGCATTCTCCCTATTTGGCGCGGCGTCCCCTGTACGATTACTACCGGGAAAGAATTCGCCCACCCACAGTGCGCGAGCCTTTTGGCGATCACCTCCATCCGGCGATCCGCTGGTGGCGGGCCCACGGCGATTTGCAGGACGTGCCCGAGGAATGGGTGCTCAACGCCCGGGCCGCTTACTGGGCCTTGGTCGCCGCAATGGACGGCATGATCGGTCGCATTTTAACGGCCCTGCGAGAAAACGACTTGGCCGACAATACCTTGGTGGTGTACAGCTCAGATCACGGCGAGTTGGTCGGTGAGCACGACTTGTGGATGAAGCGGACTTTTTACGAAGAATCGGTCAAAGTACCGGCCATTGTCTCCTGGCCCGGCGTTCTGCCAGTTGGGACGCGCTGCGACCGAGTAATGAGTGCTTTGGACCTCAACGCCACCATGCTCCAAGCTTTGGGTGCCCCACCCTTACCCAATTCGCCGGGGCGATC
>JAAXHF010000222.1 GCA_012271025.1 Deltaproteobacteria bacterium
GGTGGCCCAGGCCTGGGCTTTGCTCAGCCCGGGCTCGTGGACGCGTAGGATTTCGACCATCTGGCGGCCGACCCGTTTGAGCGGAGACAGGGCGGTCATCGGCTCCTGGAAAATCATGCCGATCTGCTTGCCCCGAATCTGGCGCAGCGCGCCAAGCGGCAGCGACAGCAAATCCTGGCCCTTGAACACAATCCGGCCGCGCGCGAAACGTCCCGGCGGGCGGGGAATCAGGCGCAGGATGCTGAGCGCGGTGACCGACTTGCCACAGCCCGACTCACCCACGATCCCGACCACCTCGCCCGCCCTGACCTCAAACGACACGTCCTCGACTGCGGTCAGCAGCCCGGCTTCGGTGGCAAACTGCACGGTCAGCTCTTTGACTTCCAACACCACGGGTTCTACTCCAGACGGCTGGCGCTGCGGGGGTCGAACGCGCTGCGCACGCCCTCACCGACAAAGACGCCCAGCAGAATGACCGAAAACAGGGCGGCAAACGGATAGACGATCAGGTACCAGGCGTCGGTGTGGACCTGGGCCTGGCTGAGCAGCTCGCCCCAGCTCGGGGTTGGCGGCGGCAGGCCGAAGCCCAGGTAGTCAAGCGCGCTGAGCGCGCCGATTGCGCCAACCAGGGAAAACGGGAAAAAGGTAATGATCGGCACCAGCGAGTTGGGCAGGATGTGACGAAAGATGATCCGAAAGCTCGGAATGCCCAGACACCTGGCGGCCTCGACAAAGGCGGTTTGGCGCAGCTTCAGAAACTCGGCCCGCATATAGTAGGAAATACTGATCCAGTTGAAGATGGCGTAGATGAACAGCAGCAGGCCGAAGCTGCGGCCAAACACCGAGCCCATCAGAATGATCACATACAGAAAGGGCAGGGCGCTCCAGATCTCGATCAGGCGCTGGCTGGTGATATCGAACCGGCCACCAAAATAGCCCTGGATCGCTCCGATAAAAATCCCAATCGCAAAGGTGGCGGCAACCAGGATAAAGCCGAAGTTGAGCGAGATGCGGAGCGCGTACAGGATGCGGGCAAACACGTCGCGGCCGGCGTTGTCGATACCCATTGGATGATCGGCCAGGGGCGGAAACGGAAAACGCACGTCGAGCCGGTCGAAGCGCGCCCGAAAGCCCTGGCCGGCCAGCCGCAGGCGCTGGTCCTCCACCACCCGTTCCAGGCGTTGGGCCGCAGTCGCGGCGATGCGCGTCTGTTCGGCCTCGGACAGCCGTGGCCACAGCTCGGAGTCGGCGGTCTTGAGGCGACGGTCCGGGCCAAAAACCAGTCGGGCCGGGCGGGCGTGGGGATCGGCGGGTTCGCTAAAGCGCAGCCGGACCCTGGTCGGTGGGCGTTGCCGGGGCCGGTAGGCGCGCAGCGAGACCAGGGCCGGCTGGCCGGCGTGGCTGCGCAGTTGGGTTGCAAAGGCCGGAGCCGACCGGTTGGCAAAACGCTCGGCAATTGCGCCGCGCAGGTCTGGGCCGAGCGGCCAGACGGTGTCCAGGCTCTGGCCGCGCAGGGCGCGGTCGGTGTCGGCGGGCATGAAAAACGTGAAGTTGGTGGCGCGGTTGATGCGCAGGTCGGCGCGCAGGTCAACCGTCCCGACCTGGGCCTGGGGGGTCAGGCTGACCGTGACATCCCGCGAGACCGGGAGTGACTCGGCCGGAATGATCTCGTTCGGGCCGAAACGGGCCGGCGGGAAGATCATGTAGTTGTCGGGCTTGTCGGCAAAGCCGGGCAGCTGGTTCAGCTTCTTGTAGTCGGGCGGGGTGAGCACTCCGTTGTGCACAAAGTGATCTTCGGGGTAGACGCCCAGATTGAGTCCGAGGGCGGTGTAGGCGGCCAGAAAGGGGAAGTAGGACCGGCCCTCATAGCGAACGTAGTAGGGGTTGGCGTTGCACACCAGCTCGGCCGCCAGCCCCAGGCCGTACAGGCCGACCAGCAGCCACAGCGAGACATAGGCGCGCCGCAGCCGCTTAAAGGCGCGCAGCCGCTGCTGGTTGATCGGGTTGAGCATGGGCAGCCCTTCACACCTCAGCGGCCCTCAAAATTGATCCGCGGATCGATCAACACATAGGCCATGTCGGTCACGATATTGCCGATCAGGGCCAGGCCCGAGGTCAGGCTCAGGATGGCCATGAACACGGCGTAGTCGCGGCTGACAATAGCGTCGAGACTCAGCTTGCCCATGCCGGGAATCTCGAACACGCTTTCGATCAGGACCGAGCCGGCAAAAAAGACGCTCAGAATCCCGCCCAGGCCGGTCGCAATCGGGATCAGGGCGTTGCGCAGGGCGTGGCCCCAGATCGCCCGGCGCAGGCTGCCGCCGTGGGCCAGCACGGTCCGCACATAGTCCTGGCTGATCTGCTCCAGCAGCGAGTTTTTCATCAGCAGGGTCAGCACCGCAAAGCTGCTCAGCATGTAGCACAGGACGGGCAGGAACATGTGGTGGACCCGATCCTTCAGCTGCTCCCAGGCCGACATAGTGGGAAAGTCTTCCGACTCAAAGCCAGAGACGGGAAACCAGTCGAGCGACGGAAACAGGCCGAACACGTCGTCGGCCGTGCCCGACAGCAGCATCTTGAGCAGCATGCCAAAGGCGAAGGCGGGGATGGCGTAGCCGGTAAATACCGCCAGGCTGCTCAGCACGTCGAAGGTCTGCCCGTCGCGCAGGGCCTTGGCAATGCCCAGCGGGATGCACACCACATAGGTCAGGATGAAGCCGATCAGGCCGAAGATGAGCGAGACCCGGAAGCGCGACACAATGACCTCCCAGCTGGGCTGGCCGCGCCATTTGTAGGACTCCATCAACAGCCCGGCGCGTTTATGCCACAGCCAGTCCCAGTAGCGGGCCAGCAGCGGCTTATCAAAACCGAACTCGGCCCGGAGTTCCTCCAGCAGCTCCTGGGTCAGGGCTGCGCTGGCCTGCCCCCCGCCCCCGGCCTCGGCGCCGGCGCCGCCTCTGAGCTGGGCCAGGAGCTGCTCGATCGGCCCGCCCGGCACAAACTGGCACAGGGTAAAGACAATGAAGGTGATGCCCAGAAAGGTCGGCACGATCAGCAGGACACGCTTGATGAAGTAGTCGAGCCGTTCCATGGCAGTGCGGGCGCACGCGGAGGTCTGCCTGCTGGGCTCAGCCCCCGGCTGCGGGCGCGAACACGTCCTCGAAGCGCGCCTCGGGCGGCTTGGGGGGCAGCGCCTCGCCGTTGGCCATGGCGTCGTCGAGGTCGGCCACCGAATCCTCGTCCAGCCACCAGTAGGTCAGGGCCGAATACTCGTTGCCGTACTTGGACAGCAGCCAGTCCGGCGTACCGAACTTGTTCCAGTACAACAGGCGGATGTTGTCCGAGTACCATAGCAGCAGGTAGGGATAGTCGGCAAAGATGCGCTGGTCGATTGTGCGCAGGATGTCGTTGCGCTGCGTGATGTCGAAGATGGTCCGCTGCTGGGCGATCAACTCATCGACCTGCGCGTCCTGAAAGCCGGTGATATTCGAGCTGGTGTTGCGCTCGGCCTCGGCCCCGGACCACAGCTGTTCGGGGTCGCGGCGCAGGCTGGCTCCCCAGGCCGCCCAGGTCATATCAAAGTTGAAGGCGTCCATATCCTTGGCCCAGGCGGCCAGGTCCTTCTGGTCGATGGACAGCTCAACGCCGACCTGTTTGAGGCTCTCGCGGTAGATGGCCAGAAAGCGGTTGGCCGACGCGTCGCGGGTCAGAAAGCTGACGCCCAGCGTGCGTCCGTCTTTCTCGCGCTTGCCGGTGGCCGGGTTGACCGTCCAGCCCGCCTCGTCAAGCAGGGCGCGGGCCGTCTCCAGACTGTACTCGGTCAGCGGGTTGGGCGTGGGATTGGCTCGGGTGTACAGGTCTTCATAGTACGAGCGGTGCAGGGCGTAGTCGTTATACATCAGCAGCTCGTTCATCCGTTTGCGATCGATCAGATGGCCCAGCGCCCGGCGGACGCGCAGGTCGTCGTAGGGCGCCCGGCGCAGGTTGAGGGCAAAGCCCTGGAAGCCGACCGGCGCGGCGTTGAACACACGCTGTTTGACGATCCAGTTCTTGTCGAACCTCTCGCCCCGGGTTTCTTCGACCCAGATGCGCGAGGTGTACACCGCGTACACATCGATTTCGCCCTTTTTGAAGGCTTCGAGCGCGTTGGGACGCTGGGCAAAGAAGCGAAAGCGAATCGTATCAAAATTGAATTTGTGCTGGTTGCGCTGAAAGGTCCGTTGCCACCAGTCCGGCTGCCGGCTCAGGCTGACGGACTGACCGGGCCGGCGCCGGGCTATGCGGTAAGGGCCTGAGGTGACCCGAAATTCAAAATTGAGGTCGTCGAGCGGGGTCTCGGCCAGCAGGTGGGCGGGCAGGATGGCAAAGCCGCCCAGGGTGCTGAGGTTGTTCCAGTGGACCTGCTTGGCGGTGAAACGGATCTGGTCGGCGGCCACAACCGTGGGCGACGCAAAACGGCTCAAAAACAGCCGGACCGGACCGGTGCGGGGGCTGGCCAGAATGGCGTCGAAGGTGGCTTTGACATCGTGGGCGGTAATGGGCTGGCCGTCACTCCAGCGGGCGCGCGGGTCGAGCCAGAAGGTGAAGGTTTTTTTGTCGGCGGCAATAGACCACCTGGCGGCCAGGTTGGGTTCATCTTCAACTGTCACCGGATTGGTGCCCAGCAGCGACTCGTACATTGCGCCGAAGATCAGCTGGACATGGCTGAAGCCGTCCAGATAGCCGTTGAGGCTGCTGGGTTCCTGGGCCAGAAAGAAGGTCATGCCGCCGCCCGGAACGGCGTCCGGACTGGCCAGCGGGTCGGGGGCATCCTGCCAGTCGGGCGACGGAAAGACCTGGGCGTCGGCCGCCGGACCGGCGGGCTGTTCCTCGGCCGGTGCCAGCCGTGGCGCCATGAGCGTCATGACCATCCACAGACTCACCACGGTGAGAATGCTCAGCAAGCCCGGTGTCCGGCGGTTGGTGTGTGTGTTCATGATCGTCCGTGTCCTCACTCCTCGCGCCATAATTGCCGGCAAGCCGGCGACTCAAATGCAGCCTAGCCGGAACGCCCAGACTTGGCTACTCCTGTTGGCTACTCCTGGCCGTGCGCATGGCTGAGCGGAAAAAATCGGTGTATGATGCGGGCACTTTTTCCGTGTGGAGTATGGCTATGGCTGAGACCTACGACATCATCATCATCGGCGGCG
>JAAXHF010000509.1 GCA_012271025.1 Deltaproteobacteria bacterium
AACCTATCGTAAAACGCGCTAAGGTTTATTCCGCTCTACCTCTCCTGAATCTTTCCTGCTCATGGGATACTCCTTTTCCTTTTTCTAATGGTAGTCCGTGTAGTTGATGGCGACCGTATCGCCGTCCTCGAACCGAAACGTCACACGCCAATTGCCTGAGACCGTGACCGCATAATGCCCGCGCAGTTTGCCTTTCAGTGGATGCAATCTAAACCCAGGCAGGTCCATGTCCGCCGGGTTGCGGCTGTGGTCAAGCGTAGCCAGAATATCTCTCAGCTTCGGGATGTGTTGTGGGGGCAGCCTCCGCGTCTCGCCCTTTTCGTAGAGGGCTTGGAGGCCCCGATGTTGAAACGACTTATTTCAGGTCCGCGCCGCGGTCGATCTGCTCTTGGACGGCAGCCGGCGTTGCCCGTTTCCACCAGTCCTCACCGCTCCGTCCCTCCTGGGCGAGCACCGACGGCGCAAGGACCGCCACCAGGCCAAACACCCACAGTCCAGACCTCAGCAACCTGTGCATCTCAGGTTCTCCTCCGTAGCAGGGCAGACGGTCACCCCTGGCCGCTCGCATCACGGAGCAAGGAGGGAGCGGGGGCACACCCACGGGGGCAGCTGGCCCGCCGTCAGGCCAGCCTGCACCTCCTGGGCGTCCTTGTCCAGCTCGGCCGCAAAGTGGGTCAGCAGCTTGACGATCTCCTCGGAGGGAGGAGGCGCACCAAGTCCGCCAGGTACTCCAAGCGCACCGCGCCCTGGTCATCCGCCACGATCTGAATCAGGACCTGCCCCATGTCGGTCTCCTCAGTCCCCGTGTCACGGTTGGGCTGGCGCGGTGCGCTCGATCAGCACTTCCAAGGCCCGCATGGTGGCCGTGGCTTGCTCACGGTTGGCCGTGGCTTGCTGTTCTAAGGCGCGCATCGTTTCCTCGTGGCGCTCGGCGTGGTGCTGTTCGCGCCGCTCGCCCATCCGGATCAGGTAGCGAATGCCCCAGCCCACCACCCCGGCTTGGATCACGCCGACCAACAGCGCCACGGCCGCTTGAGTAATGCCGATCCAGAACACAATCTCGTTGCCGCTTTGTTGGGCGACCAGGCTGGCCTTCTGGATTTCCAGACTGGCGCGTTGGATTTCCAGGCTGGCCTGCTGAATCTCTAGGCTCGTTTGCTCGACCAGGCTCAGCCGCCCAGCCTCAAACATCGGTTCCATCCTCTGCTCCTTCGCACAAATCCCCGGCAACCGGGGCCGCGCTCTCGACCGGCCAGGGACTCAGTGCCCCCGCTTCGGCGGCTTGTCAGCCGGGTCCAGCACCACCGGCCGCCCGGCCGCCAGCTCGGCCTGCATCTCGGCCGCCTCCTGCCAGAGATGGGCGGCCGCAAACTCCAGGGCTTCAATCACCTGCTCGGGCGGCCGACGGGCAAAGAGCGGCGGATAATCCACCCGCAAGCCCTCAAGCGGATGGGAGCGGATCAATATGAAGGGTTTCCAGGTGTGCGCCATGGCCGGCCTCCTTTGTCAACGTTGGGGTGGCGCGGTGCGTTCGATCAACGCTTCCAAGGCCTGCATAGTGGCCGTGTGCCGCTGATCTAAGGCCCGCATGGTGGCTGTGTGCTGCTGATCTGAGGCCCGCCGCGTTTCGTCGTGGCGGTTCATGGTCTCTTCGTGGCGTTGCGCCGTGGCCAGGACGAGGGCCTGGGTTTGCTGCTCGCGGCTCGTATTGCTCCGGTACATCAGCACCAGCCCGACCGTGAACAGCACGAGCTGCCCCAGGCCGACCCCCAAGACGACCCACGCCAGCGGGGTCATGCCGGGCGGCGGGACCAGTGCCTGTAAGGCGGCCAAGGTGGCCGCACCCAGTTCGATAGTCTGACTCTCCATAGGTCGCTCTTTAGCACAAATCCCGCGCTCCACCCCATCAGCGGCCCAGAGCAAAAAAATTTTTTCAGACCAGCGAGGAAGGGGCCGTATTTTCAATTACTTATCAGGAGCTCCTAAGGCACATCATCCTGCTTTGGTTCAGTCTAACTTGAAATTATCGCTCCTCCGGTCGCCTCCATGTTTGCCGGTATGGACCAGCGGGCGCATTTGAACAGGAACCTACGGTTTTGAGGGGAGCTCTCTTGAGGCGCCCCCCGACCCGCGCGGCTCGTTCGCCAGGCACCGGGCCAGGCGGGCGGGGAGCGAGCCAGTCTTTGAGATCGCGCCAGAGGCGTTCGATGGGATTCAACTCCGGGGCAGAGGGTGGGCGGAAGAGGAGGCCGACATTGGGCGGCAGACGCAGGGAGTGGGCCTTGTGAAAGGCGCCAGTATCGAGGACGAGGAGATGGCAGGGGGCGGGCGCCGTGGCGGCCACCTGCTCCAGGAAGAGCTGAAAGAGGGTGCTGTTGAGGGCGGGCCACTCCAGCAAGAAGCTTTGGCCCGTCAGCGGCTCCACAGCGCCATACAGCGAGAGACTCTGGAACCGATAGGCAGCCGCGCCCACGGGCTGTAGACCTCGGGCGGTGATCCGGCGGCGCCCGACCGGCAGCACGCCACACCGCGTTTCATCCGGCGCCCCCACCCGCCACCGGGTATCGCCCGCCCGACGGGCCGGGCGCCCCCAGTACCGGAGTTGGTGGGCTAGGGGCTGGCGGAAGCGGGCGCCCTCCGCAGCGTTTTTTGGGGATGGGCTCGCCGCGGGGCTTGGCGCCCAACTTATAGCGGACCAGTCCATGGCCGGTACTGTAGCGCAGGGGCACCTGGTGCGCCTGGGCCAGATAGCGCTGAATCTCGCCGTAGCGGGTAAAGCCCCGGGGCTGCGCCAGGCGCTGTTGGAGCTGCGCCAGCCCGGCCGGGGGGAGGACGCTCCGTTTCCCGGGCGCGGTCTTGATGGTTAGCAGCGCGGGGAGGCCGCCCGCTTCATACTGCCGCAACCACGCCCCAAGGGTATGACGATGGACGGCCAGCAGGACCGCCAGCGCGCCGCGCGATGTGGCTTACCCACTGGCCAAGAGATACAGCGCTTGTCAGCGCTGACGCTTGCGGGCCTCGGGCTCTGCTCGCACCCGCCGTTGGAGGTCCTGAGGACTTTCGGTAATCACCGGCAGGGCTTTGTTCATAGCCCGCAATCGTGCCTCCCTAACGGATACTTATCAAACAGAAATGATATAATTTGCTCTAGGGTCCGGACTCATAACCA